>JACRFB010000060.1 GCA_016218045.1 Ignavibacteriota bacterium | reverse complement strand
GCTCTCCCGCTGTCCCGCTCTCCCGCTGTCCCGCTCTCCCGCTGTCCCGCTCTCCCGCTGTCCCGCTCTCCCGCTGTCCCGCTCTCCCGCTGTCCCGCTCTCCCGCTGTCCCGCTCTCCCGCTCTCCAACGCGGCGTTAGAAATCCTTGCGGGCGAAGATTCGTTCAGCCAGGCCGAGCGGTGCAAATATCCACAGGAGCAATGCGATGATGGACATCACCGCACCCAACGCGCTGCCGAAGAACTTTTCATACACCGCGCCGGTGTAGCCGAGCAGCGCGGAAACATCGTACTGCAGAGTGAGGACGATACGCGCGAGATCGACGGGATTCAGAACGCTGGCCGCGATGGCGATGGGTTCGACGGGATAGTCGCGCAACGCGTGAAAGGCAAACAGCACGACGCCGTCGTAGAGCAGCGAGAACGCGAACCATACGAGCAGGGCGAGACCGATGCCGCGCGTCCTGTCGTGTACACGAAATGCGATGACAAAGGCGATGGCCGCAAAAATGGCTGTGAGCAGCGCTCCGGCCAGCAGCAGCAGCAGTCCGCTTATCCAGCTTTCGGCGGTGCTGTGCAGCAGCACCGGGATTCCCGCGCCGATAATAAAACATCCCGCCACGGTGCAGGTGACCACGAGGTAGGAACTGAGAAAGATGTCGCGCCGCCGCAGCGGCTGTGCAACCAGCACCTCGAGAAATTCGCGCGAGCCGTACACGTGCATGGCGCCGTACATGATGCCGAAAAGCGGAAGGACGATGAGCACAACGCTCATCATGCTCACCTGCATGCGCAGGGCCGTGCCGCTGGCCTGGTACAGGGCTTCGCTGAAGACAAGGAAAAACACCGCCGCGCCAAACACCCAGCGGCTGCGCGCAATGTTCCGGAATTGATACCGGGCAAGGGTGTGTATCATGGACGTTCCTCCTTTTCGATCAGTGCGGCAATCGAGCGTTCGACATCATCGGCCCCCGACGCCGCGTACAGTGCTTCGAGACTGCCGTCGAATACGACACGTCCCTCGTTGAGATACACGATGTGGTCCGCGAGTTCCTGTATGTCGGCCAGGATGTGCGAAGTCAGCAGGACGGTTTTTCCCGCCGCCTTCTCGTGCAGAATGGCATCCTTGAAACGCCGGGCCATACGTGGATCGAGTCCCGCGGTTGGTTCGTCGAGTATATACACGGGCACGTCGAACATCAGCGCCATAACGGCACACACGCGCTGCCTCGTTCCGCCCGAGAGTCCTTTCAAGGATTTGGCCTCGAGTCCCTCGAGCGCAAAACGCCGCATCATGTCGTCGCGGCGTTTTGCGGGTGTGCGACGCAGACCCGCGATCATGTCGAGGAATTCGCCGATGCGCAGGTTCTCGGGGTAATGCGCAATCTGCGGCATGTACGCGATGTGCTCGCGCACACGCCCGTCTCCGTTGATGCGCACGCCGTCGTAGGACACCGTCCCGTGTTCGGGTCGCACAAGCCCGAGCAGTGTTTTCAGCACGGTGGTCTTGCCCGACCCGTTCGGTCCAAGCACCGCCGTGACACGGCCGGCGGCGAAACGAACGTCCACATCACGCAGCGCCTCGAAGGAACCGAACCGTTTCCTGATGCCGTGTAATGCGAGCATTAGCGCACCCTTTCCTTGAGTGTCATGGCGCCGCCCTCGGGACGTCGGAGCAACGGACGCGCGTCAACAAGTGTCTCTGGCGTGACGGAGGGGAAGACGCGCTCGGTGATGTCGAGCAGCGCGATAAAAAAGCTGTTGAGCAGTATCAGCGCGGGAGGGTTCTGTTCCACGATGTGCGAAAAAACGCGCACGGGCCTGAAGGGCGTGTCGCCGAAACCGTCGTGATCGAGATCGTAGCCGCGGTACGCGTCCCAGAAATTCGCGCGGAACAGACTATTGTTGCGCGTGCTGTTGGTGGCGACATCGAAGCTGTTCGCTTCAAAAACATTCGCGGAAAACACGTTGTCGGTGCAGTTGGCCATCAAACGCACGGCCCACCCGTTTGCACGCAGGATATTCCGCGTCACTGTGAGGCGCGCCCCGCCCTCGGCATATATCGCGGCGGTGTTGCGCTCGAACACGTTGTCGTGAATGTTGCTGTCGTAGATGTCCTTCAACAGCAGGCCGTAGGATGCCGGACCCCAGTTATCCCGGAACACGTTCCCGCGCATGTCGACGCGGCGCGTGTACATGACGGCCGCTCCCGCGCCGTTGCGGATGAAGTGGTTGTACTCGTACACGTCGTCGTCGGAGAACATGAAGTGCAGACCGTAGCGGAGATTGTTCTCGCTGGTGTTGCCCCGTACAAGCGTGTGCCGCGTGAATTCGAGATACACGCCGTCGCGGTGACCACGCACAACATTGTCCTCGATGAGGAGCGAATCGCCGTACCAAGAGTGGATGCCGTTCCCGGAATTCGATTCCGTCACCGCCTCACCGACAATGCGGCAGCGCCGCACGATCCCATGGCGCGACCGCGAGAAGTACACACCGAACATGCTGCGCTCGATACGCAGATCCTCGAAGCGCGCCCACATGCCTTTGATACATTTTACGGCTGCACGGTCCTCGACGTAGCTGAGACCGGTCTCCCGCAAGGTGAGTCCGCGCAGGGTGACGTGATCGGCCGTGACGAGAAAGATGGCGCCGCGTCCCTGCGCGTTGATCACCGCCCCGCGATCGCCGAGTATGGTCAGGGGTTTGTCCACCGTGAGCGTGTGTTCCCGATACAATCCCGCCTGCACGAGCAGCGTGTCTCCTGCTGCGGCCTCGGCCAGGCCGGCGCGGAGGGCGCCGGGCGCGGGGCGGATGTGTATACGCGCGGCATGTGATGCCGGCATGCCCGTGTGCAGCAGGGCACACACAACTATCGCCGCTGCCCAGGGCATGAGCCGCGGATCATTCCGCGTCTTCATCGTCCCATTCTTTCGCTACACGCAGGCGGACGCCGGTCCATCGCAGCAGTTCACCACCTTCCTTTTTTCGCGCCTCGCTGAAGGCGGGCTCGTTCTCGAAGGCCGCGAGATGCATACCCATGGGGCTTTGAATGCCGTCCGCGCGCAGATACCAGGCCTTTGCCGCGTCGGTGAAGGTGCCGGGTGCATCATGGCGCATCGTCCACAGCGAGGCGATGTCGGCTTCGTTCACCTTTGCGTCGTTGATGTAGGCCGCGAGACATTCTATCGCATCGAAGACGTAGACCTTCGAGGTGCTGGTGACAAGTTCCGCGGCGAAACGCGCGTCGGTGATGGTCATGGAGCAGTTCGCGCACGCTTCCCTGCCCATGTCGATGTCGCGTGGACCCTGCGAGCATCCCGTAAAAAGCAGCGGAAGAAAACATACCAGCACCGCGGCGGCCGGCACCGGCCCGCGTCCGCGGCGCGAGACGAACCACGCCGCCGTTCCGAGCAGTATCGAGAGTCCCGCGGCGATGCCGCCGAGACCGGGCCACGAATGTGCCGTGAAGTTGAGTATCTGTTCCGACCCGATGAGCGGGGGCTGATAACTCATCCCGGGAATTTTGATGATGGCGCGCGGATCGAGGTCGTGTCCGTAGTCGTATCCCCACTGGTAGTAGTCGACGAGTCCCGCGATCGCGACTCCGAGAAAGAGCAGCACCCATGTCAGCACCAGCCACCGCCTTCCCGCCACAGCCGCGATCGCAGCGAGCAGCAGCATGCCGCCCATGATGGACGGCATGTATCGCAATTCCGCTATCGAATCCGGCTGTATTTTTTTCATGCCGATGTAGTGATTCAAGCCGTTGATGTTGTCGAGATCGTTCGGTTTGACTCCGGCGACGGTATGCAGGTAGATATTCATGCCTATGCCCTCGGGATACTGCGGAGCTTCGAGCGTGATCGACCACAGCGGAAGGAAAAACGTCGTCGCAAGAAGCGCGGCGGCGGCGGCCATAAGAAGACGGGAGGTGCGTGACATGGGTGCTCCTTTCACGGATATATCGGATCTATCTGTCCGTTATTTTTTCAGGCCGTTCGAACTGAGCGGCACCGTGGATCCCGGCGCGGAGACGCGCACGTAGCCCTGCATTTCCTGATGCAGCGCCGAGCAGAAGTCGGAACAGTACATCGGATACACTCCCGCGGTGAGCGGCTTCCACTTGAGCGTCTGTGTCTCGCCCGGCATCAGGAGCATTTCGGAGTTGGCTGCGCCCTTGATGGCGAAACCGTGGGGGATGTCCCAATCCTGTTCGAGGTTCGTCACATGGAAGTACACCACGTCGCCCACCTTCACACCCTCGATATTGTCGGGTTTGAAGTGCGACCGTATCGCGGTCATATACACGTGCACCTCGCCGCCCTTGCGTTCTACACGTGTCTCGCCCTCGCCAAGCGTCACATGCGGATGTTTGCTCTCCATGATCGGGAAGGTCTTGACCGATTTCTCGCGAAGGACATCAGCGGGAATGGCCTGTGCGTAATGCGGTTCGCCGATGGTCGGGAAATCGCTGAGCAGCACCATCTTGTCGCCGGAAATGTCGTAGAGCTGCGCGCTCTGCGTGAGTTCGGGCCCGGTCGGGAGGTAGCGGTCCTTGGTGATCTTGTTCAGGGCCACGACATACTTGCCCCAGGGTTTCTTCGAGTCGCCGCCAGGAATCATGAGATGGCCGATCGAATAATAGCTCGGCACGCGGTCGACGACGGTGAAATCCTTGAGACTCCATTTCACGATTTCGCTCGAGACAAACATGGAGGTGTACGCGAAGCCCTTGCCGTCGAACTCAGTGTGCAGCGGGCCGAGACCCGGCTTCTGCACCTCGCCCGCAAGCGCGGCCGCGTAATTCACGATGGGAATGCCCGCGACATTGCCGTCGAACTTCTGCGCTTCGATGGCCGCGGTCATCTTGGAGAAGGAAAAGACCGGAATCACGGTGGCGAGTTTTCCGCCGCCTACAATCAGTTCACCCGAAGGATCGACGTCGCAGCCGTGCGGCGATTTGGGAGTCGGAAGCAGATACACGAGGCCGGGACAATCCTTGGGATCGAGCATCAGGACCGACTCGAGCATGTCCGACGTGGCCAAGTGCCTGCTCTCGTCGTACACGTTGTGCGCGTAGCGCGCGGGCACCGGACGCGCCTTGCCCTGCGCCACGTACTCCTCGGCTTTTTTCCAGTTCACCGCCGCGATGAAGTCCTTGTCGTTCTGGCTGGCCTCGGCCTCGAGCATGGTGTTGGCCTGCTCGCTGTTGTAGGACGAGAAGAACATCCAGTCGTGCGATGGTCCCTTGCCCGCGTGGGCGAGGTCGTAATCGAAACCGGGCATGAGAATCTGGAACGCGAGTTTCATGTGGCCGCTCGCCTGATCGACCTTGATAAAACTCACCGTGCCCTTGAAGTTTTGCTTGTAGCTGTCGATGGGCACATCCTGGTTGTCGAACATCGGCACGCTGAAACGCGTGCCCGCCACGACGTACTCGGTGTTTTCGGTCGTGAAAGGTGATGAGTGATTGCCGCCCGAGTTGGGGATCTCGAGGATTTCAGCGGTGCGGAACGTCGCGAGGTCGATACGCGCGATACGCGGCGTGTTGTTGCCGTTGATAAAGATCCAGCGGCCGTCGGGCACGCCGTCGGTCATGGAGAATTCGGGATGATGCGCGTCGTCCCACGGGATGAAGCCGTGCGAGGTGTTGAGCATCGGAATGGTCTCCTCGGTGTACCCCCATCCCTTCTCCGGGTCCTGCGAGAAGACGGGAATCACGCGGAAAAGCCGTCCGCTCGGCAGACCGTACACGCTGAGCTGGCCGCTGAATCCTCCTGACATAAAGGCGTAGAATTCGTCGTAGGAGCCGGGGGCGACGTACACGCGCGATGCGGCATCACCCGCGGCGCCGCTCTCCTTGTTGCCCTGGCATCCGTAGAACAGGGCTCCCGCCGCGACGGCGAGCGCCAGCATGGAGTTGGTGTAACGATGGCGAATCATCATGGTTCTCCTGATCGATGTGTGAACGGTGGGAACGCGGGTGTTATTTGTACTGCGGCGCGATGTCGCGGAGGTGCTCGAGCACCGAGCGGGCGTCGGTCTCATTGACCTGGGCGTTGGGCATTTTCACCAGGTAGGTCTGAAGCAGGCAGCGCGCGGTGTCGTCCTTCTGCAGCATCACTTCCGTGTCGAGTATCATGTTCATGATGTACTCGGGTGTGCGGCGGTTGAACACGCTGCCGATGGCGGGACCGACATATCGCTGATCGTATTTGTGACAGGCGGTGCAGATGACCTTGAAGATCTTCTCCCCCTTCTTCGCGAGCGGCGCGTCGACGACACTCGCCAGTTCCACGTTCTGAATCTTCCCGTACACGGGCGGCTTCGGAACTTCCGCCGCCTCGGTTCTGGGCTGCTCGCCGGAATTCCCGCAGGCGGCGAGACATACGAGCGCGGAGAGAAGAGGCATTATTGCGATGTTTCGGAGTGACATATCTGTATCCTTGAAGATGTGGGTGTGGGGATGGTGTGCTCAGGCGCCGGTTTCGTTGCGGAGGGCGCGCGGAAAAAGGATGTTGTTCTCGAGGTGGATGTGCATGTGCAGATCCTTCTCAAAAACCTCGAGTTCCCGGTACAGCGCCGTGTATGTGGCGCAGGCGTCGGGTGGCACGGCATAGCCGCCGCTGAGTGTCCGCAACTCCTCGAGCGCCGCGCCGGCGTCCCTGTGTTCGTGTTCCATCATCGCGATGGGATTGCCGATCGAACCGAATCCGAAGGGCGTCCTGTCGGCGCGCACTCCGCCCTGCGCGATAATCGCCGGGAAAAGAATTCGTTCCTCCTTGAACATGTGCTGCTCGAGTTCGGCGCACAGCGCTGCGACAACCGCGGCGAGGCGCACCGTTTCCGGATGACGTTCGCCGTGCGCGGACGCGACCTTGGCCGACCAGGCGGTGAGCGGCGGCATGGTTCTGCGCAGATACGCATGGTGCGTGTGCAGGATGTGATCGATGAGTAGCGGCAGCGACATGCGCTCGTAATAATCACCCGCCACGCCGCTGCCCGCGCCGCGTACGGCCTCGAGTTCGGCGATCAGATCGTCCGGAGACACGCCGCGCACGGCGCAGGCCTCGGACAGCGAGACTCCGCCACCGCAGCAAAAATCTATTCCGTGTTGTTCAAACACCGCGGCGGCGCGGAAATCCTCGCGCACGATGTCGCCTACCGTTGCCTGTGTCGTATTCATGAAGTTTCTCCTGAGAATCGTTACTTTGTTGACGCGTGTTGAACCTGCTGCATGTTACTCAGATGCTGTATTGCAGAAATTGACTTCTGTCATGTTTCCGCATTTTCCTTCCCGCATCGCACAATTCCTCCCATCACGGCCCGTGTCACATCGGTCACACCACTTCCCGCAATGCAGACCTCGAGCATAGACCTCCTCCGCGGCATTCCCATCTTCTCGGAATTCACCGAGATGGAATTGACCGCCATGGCCGACTGTTCCTGGGTCTCGACCCTGCCCAGGAACTCGCTCATCTTCCGCGAGGGTGATCCATACTACGGCCTGTACGTCGTCATTTCAGGCGCGGTGAAGGTGTACAAACTCACGCAGGGCGGTCGTGAAACGCTTCTGCACATCATCCGCCCGCTGAATACCCTCGCCGAAATCCCCATGTTCCTCGGGGGCGGCTACCCCGCGTACGCGTCGACACTCGAGGAGTCGACGTTGTTGTGCGTGTATAAGGATGGCTTCCTGGCGCTCCTGCACGACAACGCCGAGTTGTCGCTGCGCATGCTCGCGGGTCTGTCACGGCGGCTGAAGGATCTGCGGGATCACGTCGAGAAACTCACCGCCTACGATGTGCGCGACCGTCTCGCGCGCTATCTGCTTGAAGAGAGCGCGCGCGGAGGAACACTCGCGGCCGAACGGGCCGTGCGGCTAAACGTGTCGAAAAAACTTCTCGCCGCGCAGCTCGGCACGGCTGTCGAAACGCTCTCGCGCGCCTTTCACCGGCTCGAGAACGAGGGTCTCTTGCGCATCAGCGGACGTACGATTTTCCTGCCCGACCCCGAACGGCTCAGGCGCAGTATCGAGGATTGACACCGCGATTTAACGCTGCACCACCCGCGCGATATTGAGAAGTTTGGCGCTGAAGTCGGCCCCTTCGGCGGTGGCCGCGGCGAGGTTGACGATGATCTGCGCGCGGTTGCCGGCGGATTCGAGTCCGACCGCGATGCCCTTCTCCACATACTCCGGGACGCCGGTGAGACTCAATATTCCTCGCCTGCGCGTGGCGTCGCTCAGGGCGCGTATGTCGATGAGCCGCAACGGTGTCACGTACACGGCGTCGAGCTGCGGTGTTTTAATGGCGCTCTCCACATCGCCCAGATCGCGGATCGGCAGCGGCACAAAACGCAGGCCCTGTCCCCCGCTCTGCACCTGCTGCACATCCGCCGCGTGCTGCAATTCCGCGGCGAGTTCCGATGAAATGCGGACGTTCTTCTGATAGAGAATGCCGATGACAAACTCCTGGCGCGCGGGTTTTGCCAGAGCCCTGTCGAACGTGAGGATGCGGCTGAAGAGAGACACCTGCATGTCGACGGGTATCTCCACCTCCTGCGCCTGGAGAAGCCGCGGCGTGAGCGGCACGAGGAACACGGCCGCGACGAGGGCGAATGAGAATACGGTTCTTCGCATGATCTCAGCGTCCGTAACTCAGCGAGAAATGTATCGTGCGGCCGAGCTGCGGGATGGCGTATTGCCGGTAGTCACGCGTCGCCGGATGTGAGTAGGAGGCGTCAAAGAGATTCCGCACCGACAGTGCCGCGCGCAGGCCTCCGAGGATAGGCGGCGACGAGAGACGCAGGTGCACCAGGAAGCCGTTGTCGCTGCGTGTGCCGTATTCCGTCAAGCGGTCGGATTCGTACGCGCATTCCGCGGACGCGGTGCACACGCCAGGGATCGGGAACGCGAGACCCGCGCGCAGAAGAAACGACGGTGAATTCGTCAACTCGTCGTCGGCATCCCCCTGCGTCGCGCGAAGGAGCGATGTGTTTGCGTACGCGAGCAGGCCTCCCGTGAGACGCGCCTGCATTTCGGCCTCGACACCGTAGGAGAAGGCCGAGCCGATGTTTGCGTAGTACCGGGATGTATCGGAGGGATCTTCCACATAGTCGATCAGATTGTGCATGTGAAAGACAAAGGCCGAGGCGCCGAAACGGAAGCCCGCGCCAAGCTTCTGCTCGTAGGTGAGATCCATGGTGCGGATAACCTCGGGCCTGATGTTGGGATTGATGCGCCAGCGTGTGCTCGCATCCTCATTCGCGCGTTCCGACACGTTCGGCGCCCGGAAGGCCTCGCCGTAGAGGAACTTGAGTGCCGACGAGGGCGCGGGATTGTACACGAGCACCACACGTGGCGAGAAACGGCCGAGCCGCTGCGTAAGGTCCTCGTCGCGGCGCACACCGAGAAATACCGCGAAAGATTCGGACCAGCGAAATTCCTGCTGCATATGCGCCGCTGCGAGAGAGTACGGCGCGATGACATGGTTGTACACGCCGGCGGCATCGCGGAGCACGTAAAAAGCGAGCGGAGTGCGTGTGAACGACAGTCCCGCGGTGAATCGCGCGGAAGCGGTGACATCCCAAAGATACTGCGATTCGGCTGTGTACCACGCGCAGTCACCAACATCGTCCTGCAGCAGGTCGTATGGATATGTCCCGTAAAACCCGACGTAGTCCGCATAGGCACGGAGTGAAAGCTCGTGACCCATCCCGAGTCCGACCCTTTGCGTGGCTTCTACATACGCGCGGTTTTCAATGTATTTCGCACGTGAATCGTTGAAGACCATGTCCCACGCTCCCGTGGGGATTCCTGTTTCAAAACGGCTGAACATTCCCGATATCCTGCCGTCACCGACGGAGATGGAGGCGCGGGCACCCGCGTTACGATCCCAGTCGAGTGCGTGCGCGATGCCGTTGTTTGTGGACGGGTCGTCGTATTCGGGAAAATACACATCGGGTCCGTCGCTGCGTCTGTAGAATCCCGACACAGCGAGCTGCGTGCCGTTGTCGAAGCGGGTGCCGTAGCTCATCGACAGACCCGCTTCGCCATAACTGCCCGCATCCATCGAGAGACGCAGGCCTCCCAGGGCGTGTCCGCCCTTCGTTACGACATTGACAACTCCCAGCATCGCTCCCGTACCGTACACGACAGAGCTTGGTCCGCGCAATACCTCGATGTGCGACACATCCCGCATGTCGATGCCGAGCTGCCACTCAATGCCCGCGCCACCATAGTAATTTTCATTCATCGGGTGTCCGTCGACAAGGATGAGGATGCGGTTGCTGTAATCTCCCGGCCGGCAGAAACCGCGCACACCCACATTGCCGAGATAGCGGTCGTCGGTGATATACATGCCACGAATGGTGGCCAGGGCGTCGAGCAGTGTAGCATAGCCGAACAGCGAGATGTCCTCCGCCGACACGATGCTGAGCGATCCCGGCGCATCCTCGCGCTGCTGCAGGTACCGCGAGCCGCTGCGGATTTGAATTTGGGACGACGGAACATTGAGTTCCGTTTTGAGAAGGGAATCCAGCGCGCTCTCCTTTCCCTCGTCGCCCTGCGCGGCTGCGTCGATGGCAATACATGTCAGTGCAAAAATCGGCACGAGAAACACGCGGATGCTGCGGGTCATTGTATTTCCTCTGGTTCCAGGCATGGAAGACGGCAGGCCCTTCGGCGACAGTTGGTGATGCCGTTGCAATGTCGCACGACGAATCGAAAGTTCAAATGTGAAAGCATGCAACTGCAGCATACCTTTTTGCAAGAGCTGCATGTTTCAAAGTGGCTTCAATCGCGCCAAACGAGTATTATGCATGTGTCTACTATGCCGGAGCGCTTCCAGAAAAGCGGAACGGTTCTTGAATGTCTCCCCACGACAGACCCCTTGGGGTCCAAGCCACCGCGCCGTCCCGCCGCAGACCGGCTTCCGCTGCACACACGACAAACAGGTATGTTCCATGTTCGATCCACGAAGCCCCATCACTATTCTGCTCGCCGACGACGACGCGGACGACCGCATGTTGATTCGCGACGCCCTTGTCGAAAGCCGTATTGCAAACGAGTTCCGCGAGGTGGAGGACGGTGTGGAACTTCTCGATTACCTCAATCAGCGCGGCAACTACACGGATCGTACACAGTACCCGATGCCGGGCCTGATCCTTCTCGATTTGAACATGCCGCGGAAGGATGGACGCGAGGCCTTGAGGGAAATCAAGTCCGATCCGTTCCTGCGCATGATTCCCGTCATTGTGCTGACAACATCGAAGGCGGAGGAGGATATCTACCGCACCTATGATCTTGGCGTGAGTTCCTTCATCACAAAACCCGTGTCGTTTGATGCGCTGGTCGACATCATGAAAACGCTCGGGAAATACTGGTTCGAAATCGTCGCCCTGCCGAATAAGCGGGTGTAACCCATGACCACATCCGAAGAACCTACCCCGCGGACGAGGCTGCTCCTCATCGACGACGACGAGGATGCGTTTGTTCTGACACGCGACATGCTTCGCGATTTTGTAGAGAAGCACTACACGGTAGACTGGGTCTCTTCGTACGAGGAGGGCCGCACGGCGCTGGTCGAAAACGGGCACGATCTCTATATCGTGGACTACATGCTCGGGTCACGCAACGGACTCGAGTTGATCGAGGAATCGCGCGCCGCCGGCTGCTCAAAGCCGATCATCTTTATGACGGGCATGGAGGATCACACCGTCGACGTACTCGCGATGAACGCCGGGGCCTCGGACTATCTCGTGAAGGGTGATATCACACCACGACTGCTCGAGCGGTCGATCCGTTACACCATCGGGCATTACTCCGACATGGAGGCGCTGCGCCGGTCCACGGAGGAGCTGCGTGTCCTGAACGAGCAATTGACAAAATCCGAACAGGATCTGCAGGAGATCAACGCGAGCAAGGACCGCTTTTTCTCGATCATCGCGCACGATCTGCGCAGCCCCTTCGTCTCGTTGCTCGGCTTCAGTGAACTGCTCAAGGATGGCGCGGGCAGCATGCCCGTCGATGAGATCCGCCAATGCGCCGACATGCTGCACGAATCCGGCAAACATCTGTATCGTCTGCTCGAGAACCTTCTTCACTGGTCGCGCATACAGACCGGCCGGCTCGTCATACAGCCGATGCCGGTGGATATGCACGACATCGCGACACAGGTGGCGGCGCTTTTCGGTCCGGCCGCCGAAGCTAAAAGTATAACCATCACGGTGAGCATCGCCGGTTCGTTCTACGTGTATTCCGATCCGCACCTTTTAAGTACGATCCTCGAGAATCTGGTTTCGAACGCGATCAAGTTCACCGAAAGGCGTGGACGGGTGGATGTCACCGCCTTCGCCGAAGGCGACATGGCCTGGATTGAAATCAAGGACAGCGGCATCGGCATGTCGACGGCGACTATAGCGAAGCTCTTCCGCATAGAGAAGAACCATTCCTCTCACGGAACCGACAAGGAGACGGGCACAGGACTCGGCCTGATCATTTGTAAGGAACTGATCATGAAGGCGGGCGGCACGATTACTGTCGACAGCACGCCCGGATTCGGCTCGACGTTCCGTTTCAGTGTGCCGGTCGCGACCGCTGCCCTCATCGCCGCTTCGGCAGGTGCGGCGACCGGTCCGTCCGCCGACACACCGAAGGACCAACTCGCGGTGCGGAACGACGGAGATTAGGAGCAGATGACGCAGGATACACTGGCGCGCCGCAGTTTCGGCGCACGGTTTGCGGACGTCCCGTTCCGCCGGAAGTTGATACTCCTCACGATGAGTGTCGCGGGGATCTCGGTGCTGCTCGCCATAACGGCCTTTGCAGTGTACGATATTCTCGCGGCGCGGTCGAATCTTATCGCCAGTGTGGCATTGCTCGGAGACGTGGTTGCCTCCAGCAGTTCCGCCGCCGTGGTTTTCGACGACCGAACCGCCGCGGGCGAGGCGCTGCGCATCCTGACCGAGCAGAAAAACATTCGTGCGGCGCGCGTGTACTCCGGCACCGGGGCGCCGCTGGCCGAATATTTTTCGGACGACGATTATGGCCGTGCCCTGCCACAGTCAGCGCCCCCCGAAGGGTACGGATTTACCGACAACGGGCTGGAAGTGACACGTCCCGTGTTGCACAACAATCAGCGGATCGGCTCACTGCTCCTGATATCGAACTTGCAACTCCTGAACGACCGGCTCACCGAAATCGCCGTGATGCTCGTGTTGTCACTCGGCTTCATCGGACTCACCGCCTACCTTCTCTCATCGCGTCTGCAGCGGCACGTGGCAGCACCGATTCTCGACCTTGCGCGCACCGCGCGCGCTGTGACGGACGGCGGCGACTACTCCCTCCGCGCCCCGAAACACGGGCGCGACGAGGTGGGCGAATTGTCGGACCGTTTCAACGAAATGCTGCGTGTGGTGGCGAGTCGCGACGAGGCGCTGCGCCGCGAGATCGAGATCCGCGTCCAGGCCGAGGAGGAACTACGCCATGCCGCGGTGCGGCTCGAGCGAAGCAACCGTGAGCTGCAGGATTTTGCGTCCGTTGCATCACACGATCTGCAGGAGCCGCTGCGCAAGGTGCTCGCCTTTGGCGACCGCCTCAAACGCGGCTTGGGCGGGCAACTCGACGAGCGCAGTGCCGACCATCTCGAGCGTATGCTCAAGGCGGCCGCGCGTATGCAGATCCTGATCAATGACCTGCTCACCTACTCACGCGTGACGACAAAGGCGCAACCCTATACGCAGGTCGATCTCTCTGCCCTGGTGCGCGAGGTCATTTCGGATCTCGAAATACGCATCGAGCAGGCGGACGGAACAGTGTCGCTCGGCTCCTTGCCGACGATCAGCGCCGATCCCATGCAGATGCGTCAACTGTTCCAGAATCTCATCGGCAACGCCCTCAAATACCATCGGCCGAATGTTCCGCCCATCGTCACCATCACGGCGGAATGTGTCCCGTCAAAGAACGGCGTCTGCGATACCGCGCGCATTACCATCGCAGATAATGGCATCGGCTTCGAGGAGCAATACAGCGAACAGATCTTCGTCATTTTCCAGCGCCTGCACGGACGCGGCGAATACGAGGGCACGGGCATAGGTCTTGCCGTGTGTAAAAAGATTGTGGATCGGCACGGTGGGCGTATCAGCGCCACGGGGGTGCCCGATCAAGGGGCGCACTTCATCGTCGAGCTTCCACTGGCTCAGGGCATCGCGGGCTGAAGCGCGGCACGACCTTGTTCCCGGTGAACGCACCGGCCTTGAAATCTGTCATTCACTCGTGGCCGGCAGCGCGGTGTTGCGTCTATGCCTCTCCCCGCAGCCAGTTCCGCGCATCCTCCGCCGACGTGAAGGTGCGAACGGTGTAACCGCGGTTGCACGCCACGGTTTCGTAGAACCGCATGTACATTTCCGTCGGTGAGCCCGCGTCGACAATCACTGCTTCGCGCATCCTCCGCGTGACCTTGTTCTGGTCGTAGAAATTGACAAGTTCCACAACATCGAACAAGGATCCTTCCGCGATGATGCGAGTGCAGTCCGCGAGAACATTCAGCGTATCCTCCCGCGTGCCGTATTCCACCGCGGCATGAACCGACGCATGGAGTTCGGCTTCCGTGAGTATTCCCTCGTACGTCATTTCGATGATGCCGTCGTCCGCAATAAAACGTGCAGTCCAAGGCATAGCAGTCCCATCTGAACTGTATGATTCGGCATGCAAACGATCTTCACACACCGGAAGCGTTGTAATGAGTCAAATATACATACTTGTCAAAGGATTGTCCATAATCTGGGTCTTTTTTCAACGGTCAGGTAAGTCCCTCCATGCGCTGTGATGCCGGCCTTGGCTACTCCCGCAACGAACGCCACTCCCGAACAGAGACAGTTCCGAAATATTTCACCAGCATACCCGGTCAATACGGCCGCGGTGCTTCGCCGCAGGACGGAAGGAGGGATGATAAAAACATCCCGGGTGATGCCATGTACATCACCCGGGATGGAGAAGCACACACATGTTGAAGTGTTTAGCGGACGATGTTCATGACCCTCGATAGAATGACACCATTCGACTCGAGACGGTAGAAATATGATCCGCTTGCGAGACCGGTGGCGTCGAACGGAACTGCATACGCACCCGGAAGGAGCACGTCATCGACCAGCACCCTGACTCGGCGGGAATACGTGTCGAACACCGACAACTGTACCCTGCCTTCTGTCGGTACGCTGAACTGGATCGTGGTGGACGGGTTGAACGGGTTCGGATAATTCTGAAGCAGTTCGAATCCGCTGTTTGCGAGCGCGGCGAATGATCCGCGTTTTGGCGTGCCACAATTCTCCACATACACGTCGCCGTCGTCCACAGGCATCGCGTCAGGATTGTGCCGGACGAACACATCGATCTCCGCTGTACCGGTCTGATTCGACGCATCGGTCAGCGCGAGATGCACCGTGTACACCCGTCCATTCCCTCCCCCGGCCCGTTCCTTACGGAGGTACACCTGCTGACAGTTCGATGTGATGACTATGTCGTCAACGGTGTTGCCGTCGCCATTCCCATTGGCGTTCTCCGGCTCATCACTTGTCACCGACGTGATCACCACATCCCCTATTCCAAGTTCGTCGTCGCAGTTGTCCGCAACCGCGGTGACGAAGTCCGTCACAGTGAACAACTGGTAGTTGTGGTTCGGCGGCCACATCGACGGAGCGGAGGCGACCGAAATGACCGGTGCCGTCACATCACGCACTGTCACAACGGCGCCACAGGAACTCGACGCGCCCCACACATCGGTCGCTGTTAATGTGACGTTGGTGTTCCCGAGACCGAAAGGACCGGCCGGTGACATCGTGAGAGTGAAGGCGTCTCCATCCGGATCATAGGATCCGTTGTTGACGTCCGCGGGAAGTGCCGTTGCCTGGCAATTCGCGTCGGCATCGAGCAAAATATCCTTGCACAGGGCAACAGGCTGGTGGTTGCAGCACTGCACGGTAAGGTCGTACAACACGGGCGTGCTCAGCGGCGCAGTGCGGGAGAGAGTCACCCTCACGGCGATGTAGCGGCCGATGATGGCTGCCTCGCAGATCGAGACGTTGTTCTGCACTTCTGTCCACGGTTGCAGACACAATTCACTCATCAAATTCGCCGCGCGAACTTCGACCTTGATCCCGGTGCCGGCCGGTGTCGCGCCGTTCCACGACAACTTGCCCCACCCCATACCGGCGACCGCGCCGTCGTGGATTACCGTCCACGTCCCCTGCGGGGCCGTAGTGCCGACAGCGATGAATCCGGTCATGTCGCTGTAGTTGTACGGTCCGGCTGTGGACCCCAGTGCGACAGTCAGATCCACAAGCCCGAGCCCGTCCAGGCCTGCGGCAGGATCGATGCGCATGGCGTCGTCGGACATGAAGTTGGTTACCCACACTTTGCCGTTGGCGTCCACCGCCACGCCGGTAGGTGTACTCCCGACGGTGATAACCTTGCGCAATGTCCCGCTATTACTCAGGCGCGCCACGGTTCCCGAACCGCTGTTCGCTACCCAGACGTCGCCGTCGGACGTGACAGCCACACCTCGCGGATATGTGCCACTGGTGGAGTACGTCCCGACAAATGTGCCGTTCGGATCATATTTGGTGACTGTGCCGTTGTAATAGGATGAATTCCATACATGCCCTGTACCGTCTATCCCCAGTCCGTACGCGCCGTAGTTGTTGATACACTGGCTGGTCCCACTGGTGAGATCATACCGCAGCACGCGGCCCTGGGAGATTCCCGACGACCAAAGAACGTTGTTCCCGTCGATCAATCCGCCGTACCCGCCGCAGCCGATTGTTGCGGCATTGAAGCTGCTCAGGACGGCGCCGGTATTCTGATCGAGTTTCAGAAACATGCGTGGTTGCGACGTATTGTAATAGCCGCCGACCCAGGGATTGTTGTCGGATGCGATCGACATGTGTCGTGCGTTCGGTGCTCCGGGCAGGAGCTTGTAGATCAGGATACACTCGTCAACCGCATCGTGAACGATACCATCCGCCTTCACATTTCCGTCGGTCACGTTCGGCCACGGAAGGATATCGCCCAACCCCATGGAGGTGCGGATGAGGCCGTCCCCGTCGCGATCGACAGCCGTACAGTATTCGAAGGGCGGCATCAGGTACAGTCCCGCGGGATTGGGGGTACGGTCGGCGTCGCAGCGCGTGCCGCCAATCACAATGCCGATCTTCACGCAGGATCCATAGATCTCATCTCCCACCAAAAGCGCTTCGTTCCTGTTTGAGACCCACACGTTTCCTTTGACATCGACGGTTGTCCGCGACGGATTTTTCTGCCGGCCCGACGGGGACGTCCAATACTCTCCCAAAACCTGTCCGGTGTTCACGTTCACTCGGACCATGGTGCCTCGGTCGGAGCAGGCGATATTGATAAATGGACGCGGAGAAATCACCGCATTGAGCTGCAATTGATCGCCGTTCGGCGCATCATGGTTTACGTTTTCCAAGATCCCGAGATCGAAATCTCCGTTCAACGTGAATGTTCGGTCGCACACCGGGCTCTGCGCAAAGGCGGCCGGGATGAGTGCGAGACCAAAAAGGACAATGGCAAGTGTTGCGACGAACAGAACACTCCGTCCCTCGCGCTGGCGCTGGTACATAACAGTCCCTCCTCAAAAACGAATAGGTGCGTGGGTAACCGAGGGCGGTGACAAGGCCGCCGGCACAGACACGTGTGCGTTTCCCCAGTGCTTCGGGACGTCGAAAGTGGCCCACAGACGCGCACGCACCGGGAGCCGCAACTCCGGCGGCGAAGGCCGATGCCGGGATCACTCCTGCGAAGGTGGTGCCGAACAACCGACGCAACAATCCGCCCAGGGCTGCCCGGCCTCTGCGCGTGTGGTGTGTACAGGATGAGGTGTGAAGATGCGAACATATACAATTTTTATGGGAATAGCAAGTCTTTTTTTGGTTTTGTCCGATTTTATGTGCGTACAGGAATTGTATACCGGCGGAATGGAGCGCCGCATCATGCACGTACAACTGTCACGCGCTGCACGATGCCGACCAAGGTGCACGATCTCGGCGGCGTAGGGTCGCCTGCGCGTATACACGACCGCACAAACCGTGTATACCGATCAGGGATTCGGTAGACGACACAAGCAGGCGGCGCGATCTCTCGCGCCGCCTGCTTGTGTCGCTATGTATCATCCGTCATAGGTCGCGTGCATGCCTGAGGCGGCACGCGAGGAGTCAGCGCCGGATTTCGATCAGCAGTTCACCCAGGGAGGATCCGCTGCCGAAACGCAACAGGTACACCCCGGGCCGGATTCCCGCGGTGGACAGGACGATGTCGGACCATCCGAACCCGACCATGCGCGGCGGATAGGTGACGACATGGCGCCCGGCAATGTCGTACATCGATATGTCCACCGATCCCGGCACCACTGTCCGCAGCCGGAGCGTCACGACGTCCGTCGCAGGAATCGGATAGGTCTGTCCGATGATATGGGACACGGCGCCGGGAACACCCGGCACCGCGGTGGTGCTGCGTGTGCGGAACACATACACAAGCGTGTCGGCACCGGGACCGGCCGCTTCGTTCGCGGTTACCTGCCAGTTGTACTCGGTGCCCGACTTCAGCCGGAAAGGCCCGCAACGTGTCGTCCGTATGCCCGCGCTGTCTATATCGGGATCCGTGCGCGAACGCGGCGCGGCCCATACACGCAGCCGGTATGATTCCGCTCCGGCAACTGCCGACCACTGGAACGTGATGCTGGTGTCGGACTCTCCCGGCCCCACCGGGGAAATACACACCGGCTGTTCGAGCAGCGTGGTGAACGACCAGGGAGCAGACCACAGGCTCAGATGTGTTCCGAAATCGGCACGCACACGCCAGGTATACAGGGTGTAGGGCTTCAGATTCCGCACGTCCCGGATGGTCGTTGTAAGGGTATCGAGCAGCACCGGACCTCCCGGTTCGGACAGTTCCACATGATAGGCCGCAGCACCACGCACACCCAGCCATTGCAGCATCACACCTGTGAGCACCGGCACGGCCCTGGCACCATTCGGAGGTGAGACGAGCATCGGAGTTTCGTCCTGTGTCGCACCGGTGGTAAAACTCCATGTTGCGGACCACGTGCTGCGTCCGCCCGGATTCTCCGCAAACACACTCCAGTAATAGGTAGTCTGAGATTGTAATGAATCGATCCGCAGCGAGGTGTTGGCCAGAGCCGACCGGAAGAGGATCACATCGAGGAAGGCCGAGTCGCGCGCCACCTGCACGGTATATGTGCTGGCAGTGGGTGAAGGCACCCAGCGGAGCGTGACCGGCGGTGTGAGCCCCGTGGCGCGGTTGGGCGGTTCGGTCTGCAGTGGCGCAGCGGGCGCAGGGGGCGAGGTCGTGAATTCCCGAATGGTGGACCACGGACCCGCACCGGCATTGTTCACAGCGCGGACTCGCCACCAGTATTTCGTTAGCGATGTCACCGCACCGAGCGACCAGGTGACGGAGGGAAGACCTACGACACGCGTTTGTGGTCGCGAGAAATCGTTGCTCAGCGACACTTCCAGCGTGTAGGTGGATGCGCCGGCCACCGTCGACCATCGGAGCAGCGCGGGCATGGCCACGGCCGGCGCCTTGTCCGCGGGCACATACAACGCCGGAGCCGTCGGCGCGTGTCCTGTTTTGCTCGAATACAGGAAACCCGGACTTTCCGCGGCGAAGGCGAGATTCCCACGCCACGCGCGGAGCAGGCTGATGTTCAGTTTCTCGAATCCGTCATTACACGGACGCCATGTGAGCCCCCCGTCGCCGCTGCGATACACACCGGCGCCCACGGTTCCGACAAAAATCACAGTATCCGACGCCGCACAGAGTGCTTGAAGGTAATCATTCAATATCGCCGCCTGCGTCCACGAGGCACCATGATCCTTCGACACGTAGATACGATCCCACACCGCCGCGAAGACGGTGCCATTGGGCGAGACAGCGAGTGCATTGACGTGTTTGCTTGTGTCGATACCCGTCTCTGCTGATTCCCAGGTCATGGTCGACCTGTGTAGGCGGCGCAGGCGCATCGTGTTGTCGATCTTCACCACCGCATAGATCCACCCGCCGGTACCATCCGCAAGAATGGGCACCGTGGCTGAGGCACCGAGACCGTTGTGCATGGCGGCCCATGTCGCCCCTCTGTCACTGCTCGACCAGATGCCCTGTCCGAAAGTGGGGGCAACAAGGAGACTGTCGGACGCGCACAACACCAATGCCGTGTAATCGCGCGTGGTGCCCGTCTCCGTCCATGTGGCGCCTCGATCGAGACTGCGGCTGACCGTGCCACCGAAACGACGCGCGGTGAACAACGCGCCGTCCTTCGCGATGGCGACAGAGAGGAGACTCTTTTCTGTTTTGACTTTTGTCCATGCAGATCCGTCGGCGGGTCCGCGGTAGAGGTCCGTCGCAACATTCGCCCATGGATCTCCCACTGTTGCATAGACCGTTCCGTCGCTTGTTATCGCTGCATCGCCCACCTTCTGTGACGGCCCCGTGGTGCGTGTGATATTCGTCCACACGATTTCGTTGGGAACGGGCAGGTCGGCGAGGAAGCCCACATCGAGTTTACCCGCGCCCCAGATCGTATTCGGAATCGTTCCAGTGTACTCGTCGGCACGCGCATGCATCAGTAGCGAGTCGTACACCTGCTGTGGTGTGAGGAAGGGGTATTTCGACAGGACCAGGGCCGCTGCTCCCGCGGTGACAGGCGCCGCCATGCTGGTTCCCTGCATCACCATGTACATGGCCTCGCCGCCGGTCGTACCATCGTTGTCGACGCAGCTATTGTCCGTGACACGCTGCACGTTTGTATCGCGAAGCGAAATGACAGCCGAGCCCGGGGCGGCGATGTCGGGCTTGCGCGCGCCGTCGATGCGTGGTCCGCAACTGGAGAACGTGGCGATCTTTCCGATGGACTGCCGGTACTGCCGCATCTGGTCCACCGCGCTGGTGTAATACGCGCGCGAGGTAAACGCCGCGATCGAGAGCGCATGGTCTGCTGAGGACGGAAGGCCCACGGTGTACAGAGGACTACCGGCTCCGAACGTGACATCCCCGGAGGCCTTCCAGTCGCCTTCGAAGAAGTCCTCGTAGATGTGAAACACCTGCGCTTCCGGTGACGCATTTACAACCTTCACGTACCATGTGCTGCTGCCTTCGGGCAGATAGTCCTGAATACTCGAGTATTCGGATTCCGTGCCTCGGGGCGATTCGGTGACTGGCGCGTGATTCACGGAGGTGATCTCGTTTTTATTCTCGTCGAAATACTTCAACGTCAGCTTGCGTCGCACACCGGGACCGTCGAACCAGACCAGGTTGCATGACAGGCGCGCTTCGTTGGGACCGATGCCGTTGGCGCGCATCTGAATAAAATCGCTTTCGCCATTAGCGGGCGCCGTGCCCATCACATGCCTGTTGGATGCCGCACTGTTGCCGGCAGAGAGCACCACCACGGCACCTTGCGTGTAACACCAGTCGGCCTTCTGCTCTATCGCCTCGCTGCCGTCGTGGTATGCACCCCATCCTCCGTAACTCATGTTGATGACGCGCGCGTGATACAGTGTGACCACGTCGTGAAACGCCGCGATGATTGCCGCGTCGCTGGCTCCGGCGGAACTGTCATTTCCGATTTTCAGAAAGGCCAGGCAGGATCCGGGCGCCATTCCTGAATACGGCATGCCTTCGTTCCCGATGTTCCCCTGCGACAGTGTCCCCCGTCCCACAGCGGTGGCGGCGACATGTGTGCCGTGCGCCGTGATCCGATTGGTCACATCGTCGTCGAGTTGGGGATAGTTCGAATAGTCCTTCTTGTCGAAACAGGGCGGGAACTCCGAACCGTGGAAGGTGGTGTCGATTCCGGAATCGAGCACACCCACCTTCACGCCCTTGCCCGTCCATCCGGCGCTCCACACTGCGGCCGCGCGGATTGTCGCGGCGGCGACATTGTTGTTCGGGCGGCACACTCCCTCGGCCGATCCGAGCTTCGATACACAGTCGAGTGTGAGAACATCGTTGATACGCGTGACAGGGAACTCGGCAAGGAGAAAACCGTTCGGGTGATTCGGCATGGGCGGCGTCCACGTTCCCGTGTAACACTCGACGCCGACACGTGCGAGATCCTCGAGCTGCGCCGTCGAGGGAAGCGCAGGCATGTACACAACCGCCTTCATACGCGCCGCCGACGCGGGCGTGTTGGCGCTCAGGCCGCGCAGGCGTTCTGACGCATGGACGAGGAGGCGGCCGGATGCCAGTTTGTGCGCGTATTGGGGCGCGACGGTGACATACCCTCCGCGATCCTGACCCGGACGAAGCTGCGCGTGGAGAGTGCTTGTTACTAGCAGAAAACAGGCGAGGAAAAAGCTGCGCGGAATCATGAATGGCTCCCGGCCGGCGGTACGCGTGCAGAACTCCGCGGAAAATCCGCGGGTGCTGCGTGGTCGCGCGCAGGTCCCGGCATTGGTTGGCAAATCATATGTGATATAGAAAAGTACATAATTTTTATAACGGTATCACCCCGACGAAACGATGTGCACCAAAACACAATACTGCGGGTGATTCATGCAGGCGACAGCATGACTGTCGTGCGTCGAGGGGGTGAACGGTCGGCTGCCGCGCGTTGATCATAGTACAACGCCCAGGAGTTATCCGCCGAGACGCCGCAGGAACTCGTCACGCCTGCGGGTTGAAACCTCGAGTTCCTTCCCTCCATTCATCACCACATACCCTCCGCGGCCTTTGACGTAGCGTTCGATATGCGCGAGGTTGATGATGTACGAATGGTGTATGCGGATGAAGGCGCGTGCGGATAGAAGCTCCTCGAATTCGTGGAGTGAACGCGTCGATGTGCGCTGCGTGCCGTCCCGGCAATGCAGAATGGTATAGTTGCTTGCCGCCTCACACCAGACTATGTGCCGGAGTGCGAGGAAGGTCAGGCCGTCCACTGTCGGGACAGCGATGCGCGCATCAACGTCCTGGGGCGAGCAGACCACGAGCGAGCGTGTCTCCTCGGCATCCGCATCCCGCGGCACCGCCGTCGCGCGCGGTGCCGACGCACGCGCGACCGCACAACGAAGTTCATCCGCATCAATGGGTTTGAGCAGATAATCGAGCGCCGCAAAACGGATGGCCCTCACAGCATACTCGTTGTGCGCGGTGGTGAAAATCACGCGACACTTTTCCCGATGAAAGTACTCGAGCACGTCGAAACCCGTGCCGTCCGGCAATTCCACGTCGAGGAAGAGGAGATCCGGCGCGGCGCGCGGGATACACTCCACCGCGGCAGCGACGCTGTCGGCCTCAGCAACAACCGTCACCTGCAGACATTCACGCACAAGGAGTTCTCGGAGTGTTTCACGGCACAGCGGCTCGTCCTCGACGAGGACGGCGCGGAGTGTACTGGATGGATGAAGTGTAGTGTTCATGGTATCAGCGAGCAAGAATACGCGGCGCGCGAGGTGGAACAACAGGCACCACAAGAGTGACGGTAGTGCCAGCGGCTTTACCGTCATCGTCGACAAGATCCTCTATGTCAAGACGGGCGCCTGGGAATCCATGTGCCTGGAGTATGGCCAGGCGCTCCGCGGTGACGGACACTCCGAGGGAGCTTTGCGCCACTCCGCGTTCCTCGCGCAAGGCGGCCGCGCGCGCGCGGCCGATACCGTTATCCCGCACCGTGATGGTGAGATGCCCGTCATGCGTCGCGACGTGTATCCCGAGCAATCCACCGCCGTGCCGGTGTGCGAGTCCGTGCCGAATCGCATTCTCGACATGGGGCTGCACCAGCATCGACGGGATATACAGATCCCGATTCACTGATGCATCCACTGTCATCTCCCATCGGAAGCGGTCGCTGAATCGCAGCCGCTCCAGTTCCATGTAGGAGGAGAGAAAGTCCAGCTCATCGCCGATGCGGACCGTGGAAACGCGCGAGTGTTCGAGTATGGTGCGGATGAGACGCGCAAATTTTGTCAGATACGAATTGGCCTGCGCATATTCGGCTGTAAGCATGAAGCTTTGGACGGCATTCAGCGAATTGAAGATAAAATGCGGATTCATCTGCAGCCGCAGGGATTGCAGTTCCGATTCGACGACCCGCCGCTCCATACGCGCGCGGTCCTTCACGATCCGCAACCGCACAAATACGACAGCCCCGGCCGCGCCCACGATGGCGAGAACCATCAGAAGCCGGAACCACCATGTAGCATGCAGTGGAGGCAGTACGACGATGGTGACCGCGATACCGCGCGGAGTCCAGATGCCGTCGGCATTGCTTGCACGGACGCGCAGCACGTAGGTGCCCGGATCGAGATTCGTGAACACGGCATCCCGCTGTCGGCCGAGGGAGATCCATCCGCGCGTGAAACCGTCGAGCGCGTACGTGTAGCAGTTCCGTTGCGGGTGCGAAAAGTCGAGCGCGGCGAAGGTGAACGCGAGCATATTATCGGAGTGTGTCACCGTGAGTGTGTCGCCGTCGTGCAACTCCGCACATATGCTCCGCTCGCGCAGGCGCACGTCGGAGATCAACACGCGCGGCGGTTGTGTGTCCCAGCGGAGCGAATCGGGATGGAAACGGACTATTCCCGCGGCGCTGCCGAAGACAAGCTCTCCCGATGCTGTCCTCGCTGCCGCTTTGAATCCGAAATTCTGAAACTGCGGCACTTCCGGTTCCTCGAAGCTGCGCCAAGTCCTCCTGGACGGATCGTAGCATACAAGTCCCGTCTCGGTGGTGATCCACAGCCGCCCTCGCAAATCACTTACCATGGCAACGACGGCATTGCTGGGCAATCCATCCTCCTCGGTCACGCGCTCGAAGTCGTCTGTTGCCGGACGGTAGCGTGCAATGCCGCCGCCGTAGGTCCCCACCCATAACCACCCGCGTGTATCCTCGATGATTGCCCATACACGGTTGTCACCGATGCTCCGCGCGTTGCGGGGATCATGTTCGTAGCGCACAAAACTACTGTCGTCGGGTCGCCACCGATTGACTCCCCCGTTGGTTGCAATCCAGATGTGTCCGCGTGTATCGCGATAGAAATCGTGGATCTCATTGCTCGAGAGTGTGCGCGGATCGTTTCGCTCTGATTCCAGTTGACGCACGACACGATGCCGCCCGTCGAGCACGAATATCCCGCCACGGAGCGACCCGAGAAAATGACCCAACTCGGTCTGCGTGGAGCACCAGGTGGCCGCCTTGCTTGACAAACCCGTCGCGACCTGCCGCACGTGGCCTGTCCTGGCATCATACGAACGCAGGCCCCTGCCTGCGAGGAAGAGTGTGTCGCCGCCCGTATCTTCGATACCATTGACCACATCGTTGTAACCATGCCCCCACTCCGGACCGAGGTGCGACGCGCATAACGAGACAAACGACCTGCGGGAATTCAAGATGTGCAGACCGTAAATGCTGCCGGCACAAACAGTCCCGTCGCGCCGCACATGAAGTGTGCGCACGGTGTTGTCGAACCTGCGTCGTATCACGTCCGGAAACAGCGCGAAGTTAGTATACGATGGTCTGCTGTGTGTGAGTACAACGAGTCCCTGCGTGGTACATGCATACAACCGCCCTTCCTCGTCAAGAAATACCCCGTTCACCTGACCGGTGAAGAAATGCGTCGCCTCGCAGCTCAAACCATGCCGACGACGGAGCAAACGTGTATACTCGAACAGTCCGAGATTTGTCACCGCGATGATATTCTCCTCCCCGGTGCTGATGAAGGATTTTGGCCAAACCCTCACTCTGTGTTCCTGACCCACTATGGCGACAGGGTCGACGGCATACGTCCGCACATCGAAAGCCACAAGGGCAGTATCACCATAGTGGCCAAACAGCAACAATGAATCTCCGCATCGTGCTGATGATGACATGACATCTGATCGGATGATGGGGGCATCTGGCGACAGCCGTATACCGAGCGTAGTGAACAGACCACGATTGGAAGCAATAATCGTCCTTCGTTCATCAAGAGGTGTAACTCCATGAATGGCAAAGTTGGAAGTGACGTGTATGCGAAATCCGGTCATCTCCACCGCGCGGATGCTGCCAGGCAGCACGTGGAAGACACCAAGCGATGTGCCGACCCACACCACACCGTCTTGTGTTATGTTGAGAGCCAGCACTGCCGGCCGTGGTTCCCTTTCCGCAACGTGCGTGGTGAATTCAATGCGCCGAAAGCGGTCGTTGCCACGCTGGTACACGCACAGTCCGCGACGAGTGCCCACCCAGATGGCTCCTTTCGCATCCTCTACGAGACAAGACACCTCCTCATCCACGAGCGACGTGCTGTCACCGATGTGCCGGTGATAGGCGCGAAATACCCGGCCGTCAAAACGATTCAATCCGTAGCGTGTGCCTATCCATAAAAAGCCCTTCGAGTCCTGGAGTCCGCAATTCACTACATTCTGTGATAAACCGTCGCGTGTGGTATATGAACGCAGGACGGTCCACTCCTGTGCCTGCGCTGCCGCGAGACAGGTACAGAAAACGGCCAGTGATCCGCCGAGTGTACGGAGCAACGGAATTTGGGACAGAAGATACCATCGGAGAGGTGCGGGCATACTTCCAAAGCTGTCATCTGGTATGAAACGGGCAGACGGTGCTCATCGGAAACGGCTCCCATGATACCGTCACGCCAGATTGTGACCTGGACACACAACCATACTTTGTAACGGATTAAGATAATGTACTGCTATATCTTTCTCAACACGGATCTTTCCATCCCCTTCCCACGTCCCCCGTTTCGCGATTAAAACTCATACTCTATGCCGAACACCGGCAAGGGCGAATTGCTCCACAGCGAGGGCGCCTCCACCTGATTGGTGCTCTCATTCCAGCGGTAGAAGGGAATGTTTTTGCGCCCATACAGATTCCACACGGCGAGGAAGGTGGTGAGCGTCGAGCGTTCGAAGAAGAAGCGTTTATCGGCCCGCAGATTCATGGAATGATACGCGGGAAGCCGTTCGGTCTGAATACGATCCGCATCGGGTATGCCCCGGCCTTCGGCGGTCGATTGTTGTGCGTCGAACGGCGTGTAGGGAGATCCGCCGGCCAGTATCCAGCGTGCGCTGAACTCCCAGTCGCGCGCGAGGCGCCAGCCGCCCAGCAGCGCGAGTGCGTACACATTGTCGTACGCACGCGGGCGCCAGATACCGTCGGCGGCGCGTCCGGTGCTGCGCGACCACGAACCGCTGGCGGTGCCGTAGATCCCGTGGATCAGTTTCTTCTGCACACTGCACTCGATGCCGTACGAGCGCGCGCGTCCGTTGTTCGTCAGCGCTCCCGACGCCCCGAAGTAGTCGGAGTGTACCGCGAGATCATCAAGCACAAAACGCGCGGGCGCCGAAGGATCGACCGGCATGTTGTGGTATTCCTTGAGGTAGATTTCGAGCAGAAGGCGCGTGTCGTCTCCGAGCAGGCGCGATAAACCGAGAATCCAATGTAACGCCCGGGCTGACGGCAGTGAGCCGTTGGCCGCATCCTGCGCGCGCAGAATATCCGGCAGCGCCTGTGTATACAGTCCCGCAGCGGCAGTCAGCGATGTCACGGCGTCGACGTCCCACCGCAGTGAAAGACGCGGCGAGAGTGTCGTCTCGTCGTTTGCGCCGCTGTGATCGAGCCGCAGCCCGGTCGCCAAGGTCAACGCCTCGAAGACCTTCCACGTATGCTGTACATGCAAGCCTCCGCGCCATTGTGTATACTCCCCGCTGAGGCCGCCCCCGTTTCCCGACGGCGGCGCTGTACTCCCGTACACGGCGTCGAGCGCGCTGCGTGTGTACACAACATCGAATCCCGCCTCGATGCCATGCCTGTCGGAAAGTCGAAGGACTGTTGTGCTGCGCAGGGCTGTGCGTCCTTCCGCCGATCGATTGCGGAAGATGTTTGTGTCGGTGGTTGTCGCATTGTACCATTGATTGAAACGCATCGAGGAGTGCGCGAGCGTGGTGTGGGAATACCCGCCCGCACTCCAGATCCAGGTCCACCCGGCACCCGCGGTATTTTGTGTGCTGTTGAGACGCCCGTAGGAGTTTTCACCCGTTTCCCGCGCATCGTCTCGATTGTTGAAGGACGCGTCGTCGGCGAAGATATTCAGCAGCGAGAACGTGTGGCCCTCGGCCGGTTTCCACACCACTTTGGCATGCACGTCGCCATAGACGGGAATGGCGCTTGGCACTTCGTCGGAAAAGGTCGAGAGCAGAAAATCGAGCCAGCTCCGCCGCGCGGAGATGAACCACGAACCCGCGCCCGCGGGCAGCGGTCCCTCCGCCTGCACAGCCGCGCCCATGAAATGCAGGTCGGCCTGCAGATCAATATCCTCGCTGCTGCCATCGCGCAGCGAGATGTTCATCACAGAACTCAACCGGTCGCCATATCGCGGCGAGAAGCCGCCCGCCGAGAAATCGACATCGGCGATGGCGTCGATGTTGAGGATTCCTATGGCGCCGCCGGATGCGCCGAACTGCGGGTAGTGGTTGATATTGGGCACCTCGATGCCGTCCACATAAAAGGCGTTTTCGATAGGACTGCCGCCACGCACCACAAGGTCGTTGCGGGTATCGTTACCCTTGGCGACGGACGGGAAGGACGCGATGATGCGGCTGATATCACCTCCCGTACCTGCCTCGCGGCGGATCTCCTCCCCCGAAAGCGAGAGACTCGACACGGCAAAGTCGTTCTCCCGTTCGAAATAGCCCGCCTGCACCACCACCTCGGCGGCCTGAAGAGCCGACGGCACGAGTTCCGCGCGCAGTTGCGTCGTGCGTGCCGAACGCACGACAACATCGGGAACACCGTGCGTATGGTAACCGATATAGCTGATCTTCACAGTGTACACTCCGACGGGAATATCCGCGATGGTGAACCTGCCCGCCGCGTCACACATCGCCCCGCGCGGGAGTCCCGTCACGGCAACATTTGCGCCGGCGAGCGGTGCGCGCGTCTCCGCGTCATACACCTCGCCGGATATACTCCCGCGCGGCTCAACCGCGGCATCCACATTCTGTGCATCCACGATATACATCGGCATCCCGCATCCCCACATAACAAGAAGCACCATCCGCATCCACGTTTTCACAGCACTCACCTTCTTCATTGTTGAAATATCGCTTGTACACCCACGACCCATCCACCATCTACCCATCTGCCATCTACCATCTACCCATCTACCGACCCGGTTCCCTCCCCCCTCTCTTCCTCCGGGGCGCAAACACATTCTTATACGACTTCTTCGTGATCCGCCTCTGTATTGATTGGAGCCATTCATGCTCGGCGCGGGCCATCGCGAGCCCGTACTCGAGCGTCAGCATCCAGAAAAAGCGTTCACGTTTTGACACGGGAAATGCCGCATCTCGGTCCACTTCGGCAGGCACCGCCTCATACCGCCGTATTTCCTCGAGCAGACCACTCTCAGCGTGCTCGAGCATGCCGAGTATGGTTTCGTTCTCGAGATTGCCGAGAAAAAACACACGCACGAGGGCGCTGTTGCGCAGCGGTCCGCCAGTGTCGGGTGCACGCAGCCATGTTCGCAATTCCTTTTCGCCCGTTTTGGTGATGGAGTAGATTTTTTTGTTCGGTTTTCCCGTCTGCACCACTTCTGTGACATCGATGAGCCCGTCCGCCGACAACTGTGTCAACGTGCGGTAGATCTGACTCTGGTCCGCCGGCCAGAAGTGCCGCACCGTGGCGTCGAAAGTTTTTTTGAGATCGTATCCAGACGCAGGAGCGTAGTGCAGGAATCCGAGAATCACGTGAGGAAGGGACATGCGTAATCCTTGTATATAGGCGTTCACAGTTACATGCTTGCTCTAATATATGCTTATACATATATGGATGCAAGGACGTAATACGCCCCCGTCATTCCCTGTACGGTATACGGGATTCGGATGTTAGCGGTCGGAACCCGCCCTGTGCGCCGCTCCGGCGATCAGGGCTTCCTCGAGGAAGGCGTGTATGTTCTCGAGCGGCGTGCCGGGCAGTATGCCGTTCCCGGCGGCCAGGCACAGGCCGCCAGAAGGACCGTCGAAGATGTCGATGAGCGCGCGGACCTCCCTGCGCACGTCGTCGACGCTTCCGTGCGGGAGCAGGTGCTGCACATCGATGCCCGCACAAAACGCGATGCGGTCGGAGTACGCTGCTGCAGTCGCGACCGGATCCATTGTTCCCTTCTGCACGGGATGAAAGACGTCCACTCCCGCGTCGATGAGCTGCGGAAGCAGCGAGGTGTTGTTCCCGCAACTGTGCAGCCACCAGTGCATGCCGTGTGCACGCGCCACCCGGCCAATGTGTTCGTAATACGGCCGAATCATGTCGCGAAATGTGTCGCCACTCATCATCGCATCGGTTTGATGACCGAGATCGTCGCTTGTCCAGAAACCGTCCGGCTCCAGCAGGCGGGCTGCGGTATGCAGATACGCTTCGTACTGCGCGCAGAGAGCCGCGTGCAAGCGGTGCACCTGTTCCGGATCAAGAGCGTAATCCATCAGAAGGTTCTCCATGCCGCGCAGGCCCCAGGGACGTTCAAAAAACAGGCGCCACCACGACACGATGATATACCGGTTCTGAGCGTGATAATGTTCGGCTTCGCGCGCCAGGGCCTCGAACTGCGCATCGTGCGCGGGATCAGGGAGCTTGTCAATGAACTCATCGAGGCGCGACCAGTCGTCGATCACGCGGCGCGCGTCCAGCGGTCCGCCTGTGTCCGGTTCCCACGACAGATGCATTCGCGCGACGTCCACAGGCTGAACCCACAGAAACGCCGCGTCATCGGGATACGATTCGAAACGTCGGAGTGCATCTCCATGCACGTCCACAAAACCCTCACCCCACCATTTGGCTTGCACAAGCGGGATACGGGCCGGGCTTCGTCGCTCTACCGCCTTGACAACCTCCTCGCGCGGCAATGGCCGCAGGAGGTCGTCCCCTACTTGCTGAATCACTTCAGCCATGCCGCACACCTTCGCTGTTTCATTTACATCCCCATGGCCGGGACTATTTCTTTGCCATCTGAAGGCCCAGCGTCAGATACACGCCGCTCAAATCGAGGCGGCGAGGTGCGCCGAGGGCCGGTCCGCCGCCCGCGATGTCGCGGTAGTGCACGGCATCAAACGCGAGGTATTTGTACGACAACTCGAGAAAGGGCGAGACGCGGCCGCTCGCGTAATAGAGGTAACAGCCGAGAATGGGTTCGAAGGCGTAGGTCGAGGCCGAGACTTCGTATTCCGCGCCGCCGCTCGCGGCATAGGCCGCGGCTTCGTTCAGCTCGAAGCGCCCGACATTGCCCCCGATGTAGATGCCGGCGCTCCCGTCATCCCAGCTTGCAAAATCGGTGCTGACGTATGCCGAAACGTACAAACCCGTCACGGGCATCTTGATGGAGTAGTCCGGAGAAAACGGCCGGAATGAATCGGTGTATTCAAATCCCACGCCGAGGTCCACTTGCAGCGTCGGAAGGTTCTCGTCCGCAATTTTCTGAAGAATCTCGACGCGGCGCTCGGCTCCCTCTAGAGCCTTTCGCGCAGCGGACGCCGCAACGTTCACCATTGCCGTATCAGCGCCCTGTTCGGCCTCGTACCGCAGGTACTCGATGCGCGCGCGCAGACTGTCGGCAACACGTTCGGCTTTGTCCAGCTCCGGCGTGTCGGGCGCGGACGGATACGGACCCAGCAGCAGTTCGAAACCGTAGCGGACGGGCGACGACTCGAGATACGGGAGGTCGATGCGGCGCGTGCTGATGTGCGGGACGCTCATGCCCAGCGAGGTCCAGATCGCCACGCCGTTGAACTCCCCAAAAAACGTGTCGAAGGGGCTGGTCTGCGCTCGAACAGCGGGTGAGTGGCACAGCGTGCCGAACACGGCGCAAACAACCATGATGGCCGCGGTTCGCGGACTGGAAACATGTGCTCTCATCTCGATGCCGGATTTCGTGGGTGTGTGGTTGGTCCGATACAAGTGTACGGCACACAAAACGATAGGTCAAATACACATCGATTCAGGGTGGGGGCAGACGGGCCACCCTGCACGCCCCGGTGTTGGACACGGCACGATTTCCCGGCGGATCAGCCGACCGCATCACGGCCATTGCAGAATCGGGTATTCGTCGGTAGGTTTCGTACCGAACGTCGGCGTTCTATACCATCCTCCACAGCCCCCTCTCTTCACACACGTATACACACACCGCCATGCCCTATCACGCTCTGCTGCGTCCGTTCCTTGCCCTACCCCTCATCGTGTGTTTTCTCCATGCGCAGGGCACGGAGGAGAAGGAATCGGATCCACGTGTCCTTAAAAAGCTGGAATGGTTCCAGGATCAGAAGTTCGGCCTGCTGATGCACTGGGGGACATACTCGCAGTGGGGCATCGTGGAATCGTGGAGTCTGTGCAACGAGGATGAGGGCTGGTGCGAGCGGAAGGGTCCGTATGCGGGGGACTATAACGAGTACAAAAAGGCGTACGAAAATCTGATCACCACCTTCAATCCCACGCGCTTCGATCCGGCGCGTTGGGCAGCGGCCGCGAAGGATGCGGGTTTCCGCTATCTCGTTTTCACCACCAAACACCACGACGGCTTCTGCATGTTCGACACGAAGCAGACCGACTACAAGATCACCTCGACACGCTGCCCGTTCCACACATCTCCCCGGGCGGACATCACGAAGTCCCTTTTCGACGCGTTCCGCGCGGAAGGCATCGCGACCGGCACATATTTCTCCAAACCAGACTGGAATATCCCGTATTACTGGGATCCGTACTGGCAGCATGCGGACAGGAACGTGAACTACAACATCAAAAAGTACCCGGAGAAGTGGAAACGTTTCTGCGATTTCACCTACAAGCAGATAGAGGAATTGATGACGGGCTACGGCCCGATCGACATCCTCTGGCTCGACGGCGGCTGGGTGGATCCGAAAAATCGCGACCAGGACGTGGGGATACCGCGCATCGCCGCGATGGCACGATCACATCAGCCCGGTCTGATAGTGGTAGACAGGGCCGTTCCCGGCCGCTACGAGAATTACCGCACCCCGGAGCAGGAAGTGCCGGAGAAGCCCCTTCCCTACCTCTGGGAGACCTGCATGACCATGGCAACATCGTGGTCGTATGTCGCGACCGACACCTACAAGCCCGCGGGTAAACTCATCCATCTGCTGGTTGACATCGTGGCAAAGGGCGGCAATTTCCTGCTCAACATCGGGCCCAGTCCCGAAGGCGAACTGGCGCCGGACGCCTACGCCCGCATGCGCGATATCGGGGCCTGGCTGCGCATCAACGGCGAGGCGATATATGGCACACGCCCTGTCGCGCCGTACAAGGAATCCAACATCTGTTTCACGCGCGCGAAGGATGGGACCATTCACGCCATATATCTGACGGAACAGAACGAGCACACACTTCCCGCCACCATCACCATCCGCGCATTCCAGCCCGCACCGGGAAGCGCCGTGTATTTACTTGGTCACACGGCTCCGCTGCGCTGGGAAGCCGATGGCCCGGGAATGAAGGTGTACATACCCGAGGCGCTACGGTCGAAGCCGCCGTGTGAGAACGCGTGGGTGCTGCGGATGGAGAAGCCGGGGAGGTAGAACACTGAATCGTGCACACAGCAGGCAAATGCCATACGCCGGGCCAATGATCACCAGGCGCGGAACTGACAGCGGTCAGCGAATGAGTACCGATACCGAATCGGAAAAGGGCGAGGTGCCGCCGTCCTTTGTGCGAAGAATAATCCGGTATGTTGCTGCTCTCGCGAAGCTGACGCGAGTGTCGATATACGCATCCTTCTTCATATCCGTAAGTACCGCGTAAACTCTCGGCAGTGATCCATTGATTGATCTGTAGATAAGCAGCTCATGCATATCGACTTCAGTCGGACGAACCCAACCAAGCGTCACCCGCCGTGTCGTGGAGTCGAATCGTGCTGTGACATGTGTGACAGCCGGCCTCACTCCTGCATCGAACAGGCGACCGGAGATGCTGTTTGAGCGAAGTGAGACGTTGCCTGCGCTGTCGGATGCGGTTAAAGCATATTGGTACATAACGCCTCGCTGCACCGTGGTGTCCATGAAGGTGCTGTCGCGAGCTGAGAGAGCAGCGATACACCTCCACGTTGTGTCCCTACCCTGCCTGCGGAGCACATTGTGTCTACGTGTGTCGACACTCGAACTCGGCACATAGGTCACTACGATGCTTCGTTCTGTAACACGGAAGGACTTCACGACCGGCGCCACGGGGGCGATTATGTCGTGCCGGCGAACGGCGACGGCTGCGGATAGCGGGGACTGATTGAAATTCACGTCAAGTGCCGATATCCGATAATATACGAACGGAGACAGCGATCGAAGAGTGACGCTGTCGATGAACACAGTATCCCTGCGAACGCGTCCGGCGCTGTCGCGGAACGTCTCCTTAACTATCGCAAATTCACGCGCGGGATCGCTCGCTATAAATAGACGATACCCAAGAAGGTCCTCTTCGGTGTTGCGCCGAATGGTAATGGTGACGACCCCATCCTTGGCCATGTTGGCGCTGATTGGGACAGGGATTGCCGGCGCGATGGTGTCGATGATTAGCGCGGACACGGGCATGCAAGTTCCGAGATTGCCCGCTGTATCGACAGGTCTCACCATGTAATAGAGCTTCCTCGCTTTACGGAACGTGGAATCGATGAACGAAGTTGTTGATGGCGGAAGAATGCCGGCGTGTACCGCGGTGAAGTTCCCTCTCACCGCCGTATCGCGTCCGATGACATAACCGGCGAAATCTGGATGCTGCGACTGTTCGTGCTCCCATGACACGCGAATTCGGTTTGTCCCAAAAGTCCGGGCCTTCACCATGCGTGGCGGATGAGGTGGTGTGCGATCCCGGCCCATCGCAACCACCTCGCCCAACAATACGTGATCGGCGAAATGCGTGTTGCCGAATATACGGTATCGGTACTTCACATTATTCGTAATGGAGGAATCGAGATACCCATTCCCGTCAAGAGGACCAGCATCGTTCCGCATAGTGAGGTATGGCAGAGAGGTTAACCGTTTAAAATCTTGCATGCCCTCGCGCGCACGTTCGATCAGGTAGCTGCTGTGGTCGGTATCTTTCGGCCACTCAAGAAGAATGCTGCCATCATTCTCTTGTGCTGTGATGGTGCGTGTGTTAATTGCGGGATAGAAGCGGCGGGCTGAAGCACGAACGGTTCCCGCCTTCATGGGGTACGCGGAAGCGAGCTTGCTTATCGAGACACGGTATACGTACTCCCTTCCTTCCTTGACAGTTGTATCGATATGGGCAAGTCCCGCCCCAAAAGCCGCTTCGCGACGCAGGTCCGCAGCCATTAGCAGAAATACGAGACGGTTGTTCATCTGCTTGCGCAACTCTGCAATTGTGCGCACATCCTTTTCCACTCCGGCGATGTCAAGCTGCGGTGGAGCACCCTTGCGTTCAGTTGCGAGCAACGAGTGTGCGAGTTTCGCGTAGGAATAATTCGCCGTGTCGCGCCTTCCAGCATCTAGTTCACGCTCCCACACCGCCTCATTCCATGGCATGATGGGTGTACCAGTCAATATGACAAACGGCTCGGGCTTGCCCCGGACGACTTCTGCGCGTTCCACGATGTACCCCTGCGCGGCGCCCAATCGAAATGTTTCCACGCCGGAGGGCATCCAGCGTAAAAATATCTGTGTTGTTGATGCACGTGCGACGACCACAATGCCGGACGTCGTATCGGAAGCAGGGCGGGACACACGCCGTTGGCCGTGAATTCCGTGTGTTGAGCTGCAGATGGCGAATAATGTCACGATACAAATGCTGGTCACTGTGCGTAACGTACCGCTCATATGCGATGAGACAACACACATGCCCGTGGGCATTTTAAACTGTGTCATGGCTGCCTCGGTGTGAGTTGCAGGTCACGAACAGGGTTGAGGTCTAATTCCCTTCCTCGAGGTCCCGACGTCTTGAACCGTATCGTTCTAATCTCCCGCCAAGGTGTTCCGTCAGGGAGATTCACCTGCGCCCAATGTTCTGACCCGAATGGTACTTCCTGTTGCAATGCAACCGTTACTGTAAACATGTAACATGTTCCCTGTGCGAGCGGAGCAGGTGTGTACAGAAAACTCGTCATACCATACTGATCCACCGCACCGTGTGTCACTGTGTACGTCGGTGGATTGCCGGGCTGGATCGACATACAACCGGGCATTTGATTACCTGTATATCTTTCAAGTGTCGCAGATTGGAGTACACAGCGATAACGCATTGTAATGTTTTCTGACATTGTTCGTGGGTTCAGCCCCGTGATCGTGAAAGGTTCGCCGAGTTGCCAGGGAAATTCCACAGCGATGCCGCAATTCGTGCTCACATTCTGCATGTTATTCGCGGGGGAGCTGCCACCGATGAGTTCTCCCACCTGACCGAGAGTAGATTGCGGACCTTCGAATGCTTCGTCATCAAGCGATCCAGTGCCGCCGCTTCCCGGCGGACCGGGCGGTTCACACGGATGCCCCCATTTCCACGGCAGCTCGAAGCTGTATTCGATCGGCCCAATCTTAATCTTCCCGAGGAGCTTTCCCTTCACCCAAGATGGATTTGGGAATCCCCCCTTTGCCCATGCAGCGCAAGCGATCATGAAATCAGGATCGATGGTATTATCGTCAGCTCCATCGAGCGTACCTATGGTCGCATTGAGCCAGACAGCAAAGCGTGCTCGGCAGTACCAGTCGTGCCAGCCGAAAGGTCCTGTACCGCAGGGATTCGCCGCATACTTCAGCATGGAGGCATTTGCTTCGAATCCTCCTGATAAAATCCCTTGAACGTAGGTATTGCCTACTATCTGTTTCGCCTCCGAAATGCAGTTGAACGAGAGGCCCACTCCAAGCAGCATTCCCTGCCCAGTTGAGACGGATGGCAACGGTGTCGGCATGTTCATGATCATCGTCTGCGGATCTCGTTGAGCCATAATGAGTCCCGTGACAGTGTGTGGCTGGAACGCATCCACTACATCGATAGCGTTGCCGAATTCGAGGTACTGCCAGATGCTTGCAGCGGTCCCTGACCCAAGATACAACGTGTTCGGGTTCTGAGGTCTTCCCAACTTGAAGAACCAGGTTGCGGGATTATTGTAGCGATTGATCTCAAAAGAGAGCTGTGCCGGAGGAACACCGGTGTGCAAGGATAGAGTGCCAGATGCTGCGGCGATGTTCACAGCAAGGCTGACGTCCATAGTCAATTTCTTCAATTGCCCACCCGCAAACTCCGCATCTGCATCAACAAATCCCCGCACAGGCGCATCATCCGGCTGTGTTACCCTCCTGGCAATCTCGAGGCCTGCCCAGAACTGGCCGTCCAAACTGAGATAACTCAGCGAACCATCATTAAAATGCCCCTCGATGCACACATCAGCGTTGAACGGACGATCCTGCGGTGATTCTGAACTGCTGATTCCTGTCCACGTCCCGATTGTGGCCTTTGCGAAGAATCCAAAATCCGTGTTTGGATCCGGGACCGCCCCAAGGGTAATGGGATCCTGAACGCCGATGTCAGGTGGCGGAAACGGAGTTGGATAGGCAGGTTCGGGGCACGCCTGCATTTTCAGATGACGCCACGCACCGGCGCCCACGCCATATATACCAAGACCCGACATAAAGGGATAACCGGGTGGGTGCACCGCAGAGGCCGCGACATACCAGTAGCGATATGGCAACGCGTTGGACTCACCACCGGATAGAGCATGGGATGTAGTTCCGAACATCACTGTAGCTTCGAGCTGCAGATTGTCGAGCGGACGGAAGGTCACTCCCGCGAAAGCGGAGAATCCCCTGCCCCACATTCCTTCGCCCTCAAAATGCGATAATGTCAACTGCGCAGACACTGCAGCCGTATTGAGTGATATTTCAATCTGCGGGATAGTGATATCACGAAATCCGGGGACCATTCGACGGAGCGGACCAAACGATTCCTGATTCAAAAGCAGCCCAAGTTTCAATGTAAGATCCGCAGTGATAGATAACGCGTCGAGCGCCAGCTTCATGGGAATGAGAATGTCGCCCTCAGCGAGAGCTCCAGGAGTTGGCGCTTGTGACTCGGGTGGTGAATAGGATATCGGATCTTCAGCATGAGAAAACGGGAACCAATCGAGTCCTCCTGCGACGGCTGTCCAGACGCCCGGATTGAACGTCACGGAACCATCAGGAGTTACGACCAATTGCATCGACTGCACCTGGGCAGACATATCAAGCTGGCACCTGTTCTGGGATCCAATGCTGAAGCCGTACCCGACTGTCGCGTCAATGTTCATAGACAGGGCTACCGGCATGGAAAGACTGAACGCGAGATTACTGGTTTCGTCAAGCGCCATCGTTGCACCGTGGAACAAGCGTGCAGATATCTGTCCCGATGGTGTCAGGACGGCGGTCGCATTTCCTGTCTGCGAATCCCAGGTGGCTAGGTAGGCTATTCCCGTCGGATCATCGCTTGACGATGGCACGTCGGACACAGGAAGAACGATCTTGCCACTGATCGCGGCGCTGCTCAGACTCCCATTCAGGAACTGTACGACGCCTTCATCGATGCTGCCTGCGAAGCCCCCGACATGCCCCTTGTCGAGAGGAAGAATATTTCCGATCACAATTTCCCCCGTGAATCCGAGCGTCTCGGAGATCACGACATTCGACACATTTATTGAGAGTTCCTCCTCCGGTGCGTCGTATTTTCGCAATGCATCCGGCAGGTAAAGCCTCGCTTCAGCAAGAGTGAAGCCTGTGAACTGTGGCGTGATAGGGACGCTTCCAGGGACAAACTGTGACCAGTCAAATACTGTTGTATTCGCCGTCGTCGAGTGGTCAATCGTCGCGTTCTGAATCTCCAGTTCGAGCCCTCCGCTGTTCACAATGGCCGCGCGGGAGAGAGAGAGTCCGTCGACCATCCAGTTATCCCAATCCTCCACATCGAAGCTCGCAGTCATGCGTGCACGCGTCTGGGTCTGATCGATCGGAATCAGCCACGCGCGTGGGAACAGGATGTCCATTTCGACATGCAGATTCGCAAAACCCATGCAATCCCAACTGATTGAAGTTCCCGCTCCCTTGAAGGCAAAGGTGAAAGTGTTCTCGTTCGGATCATCTGAAAGTGCGTTGGAAATTCCTTTCGAGAATTCGATGTCCCCGATGAGACCGAGCGTCCCGGATGCTGTTGACGGTCCGTTGCGATCTATGGGAATATTCGTGGCGCGACATCCAAGTCCTTGATCGGTGAAATCCGCCAGCGGGAAGTAGATGGCTGCCGCCGCGGTGGCTCCGGTTGGCGTGAACTCGAGAGCGCATATAGCGATGGTGCAGCCAGCTTCCGTATCCAAACCGAACGGGAGATGCCGAACATGTGTATTGCAGCTCTCGAGATCTTCCGCGTCGAAGGTTGTCATGAGCAGCGCCAATTGATCTCCGACTCCGCCTGTTGGTTCTTTCAACCAATCATGCATATCGCGCAACATACCGACCTGCCATTGCTGCGATTGTGGAGGCGTCGGGACGGTATTCGACTCTGTTATCCCGAACATCGTTGTCACCAACGGAGGGAGTACGGCCAGCCCATACATCTCGGCCTTCACACTGCCTTCGTAAACCTGGTTCAGTGTGTTGATTTTTATCCCGCTGAATTTCATTGCAAAGGGTGCCTTCAGCCACGGGACAACGATAATACCAGATCCGGATAAGCCGTTGGATGCACCGGTAGCATCTGTCTTGACGAACATGGAGAAATCACCAATGGTCAATTTCTGCCCGACGAATTCCGCGGCTGGCGTCGCCGTACCGTTCGTCAGTTTCGGTGTATTGTCCGCGGGCGTGGCCAACACGTACGCGCCCGATCCGCAGTTACCGGCGATCCGAGTTGTCGCAGTACCTTGTGTCTCACTCCACATGAAAGCGAACGGCTCCGCATACCCCTGCCGCGCGCCTAGCGGCGCGCGTTTGTCGTCGAAACCGCGGACCGTCCACACGACCTGTTTCACACGCGCCGGCAGCGTGAATTCAGGCGGCCATGGAAGTTGTGTCATACCTACCACGTCCTTCTCATAGAGCGGCTTCTGCTTCAGGACTTGCGAGAGCGACTGTCCTTCGATTCGTTCGAAGAAAGACACTGTGTACCGCACCACCCCGGGTGGTTGCGGCGTCACAGGGGTCCATCGAAACGTGGGCCGTTCCGCGGGATTCACCTGCGCGTTGTTCTCAGGAATGAGCAGAATTGGCGACTCGTAATCCGTGAGTACGAACTGCGCACAAACCGGCGCGTTTTCCGCAAGCTGCGTGCGCCCGTCCACACTCACCAGTTCAAGGCATAAACGGTAGGTACCCGCGGGCAGCATGCCGGTCTTCACCACGTTTGCGTCGATTCCACCTATGAACTCGATCGCACGGTGAGGGAACATGCTCTCGGCGAAGTACACCTGCGAGCCGGGTCCGGAAGGCAGTGTTATGACAGGCATCTCGTTCTGCTTCGTGCGCGCAAGCAATTTGTCGTCAGCGTACAGCTCGCCTTTAAATCGCGCCTGTTGAGCGCGAGTACCGGGTCCTGTGATCACGCTGATGGAGGCATACTCCCTGCGAGAGGACCAGTCCGACACGTACGGGCTGGGCCTTGCGGCGACGTTCAACGTCATACTGATGCGGCCTTGGGCCTGTACGCCGAGACCGGACGGGATGACAACCGCAACAAGAAGCGCGCACAGTGAAACGAATGGTATGTTCATCACACTTCCTCAGTCAGATCTTGGGTATCACGAACTAGGGTTTGCATGTAAGTTTCAAGGTCTTTTTTCCGATACACCCGTTGACATCGCGCACTGTATATAACAGCTCTATTGCACAACCACAGCCCGCTCCTGTTGTGCATTTCGCCTTCAACATGTTGTTGTGCACCAGCACGTCGGTCATGCACTCCGCACCACTCAGGATGCTCCAGGTATGCGTGAGTGGATGCCCTGTCACCCCGGGATAAAACATCAGCACTTTGATGGCTTGACCACAGGGAATGAGGTACGTATCGCCTTGAAACGGAGGGTTCATTATCTCTGGCCCCCACCATGTGACATACGGAGCGATCTGACCCTGAGTCACTGTCACAGTGAAAACCTGCGACATCGACGGATGCGCGGGACATTGGACGGTGAAACTGTACGATCCCGCTGTTGTAGGAGAAAACGCCAGATCCCACGAGTTGGTAAGCACGGGCAGCATCGTCCCGGCGCCATACCACGTTGGACTCTCGGTGCAGTTCGCGGGGTGCGCTGGAGTTGAAGTCGCGTGCAAAGTGACTCCGTCGCCGCTGGTGCATGCAACCGCTGTACCCGTGATGACAACAAACTCCTCCGATTTCGGTCCTCCGTCAGGTTTTGGCTTCTTTTTCAGTTCGCCACCCTGCATTGTCCCGTCAGCGGTTGCATCGATGAGCAGAAGGTCCTTTTTCCCTTCCGTCTGACGTTTGATGCCGTCGTCATTGACTCCATACACATTCATTGATGAGACGTGTTGCCATTCTCCCGAGGGCACCGTATCGTGAGGGGGGGAGGAGAGTACAGTGGCATCGTAGGTCCTTTTCTCCTGCTCCTCCAGCCACCGAAGATTCGTGAGCGCTGCTGTAACATCAGTGGTGGAATTGCTCAAGATCGCTTCTTGGTTTTTCCGTTTTATCCCGTCATCGTTGACCCCGTAAACATTCATGCTGGGCCAGGTGGCGGTAACGGCAGTAGAAGGTGTAACGGAAAATCCAAACGGCTCCGCGTATCCCGCTGTGTATCCCCTGTCCATACCGACGGGTTGATTCCTGTCGTCCAACGCACGAACGGTCCACACATACTTTTCCACACGCCCCGGGAGTTGATATTCCGGCGGCCAGACGAGTTCGGTTGCGCCTTGCAATGTCTTGTCGAGGATGGGTCTATTCACACGCAGTGCCTGTGTGGGGCGCTGCCCCTGCAGCACTTCGAACACGAGCACCTGATATCGGACGATGTACGCCGGCTGCGGCGCGACCGGGGTCCAACGGAATACCGGCCGCTCGTCCGGTCGCAACACCGACGCATCCGGCGGTGTAAGGAGCACCGGGGGTTGATAGTCCGTGAGCATGAATCCCGTGCAAACTTCAGTGCCGATCCAGTTGGCCTTCGCATCGATGAGTACGGCGCATAACTCGTACGCTCCCTCCGGCAACATTCCTGTTCGCACGGCGGTATTCTTCGCGGATCCGTAGAAGTCCACTGCATCGAATGGGATAACCTTGTCCGCATGATACATGGATACACCGGCAGGGAAGCTCATGACCGGCATTCGTGCATCATTTGTCTGTGCGACACGATCGCCGTCCTTCAGAACGGCGCAGCGGATTCGAGCCGAGACGGATGCACTTCCTTTATTCGTCACCGTCATGATCACTGTCTCCTGCCTCGTTTTCCAAGTGCTCAAAGCGGGATCGGGACGTGGCGATACGGTGATGGTGATGGCAAGCTCCTGCGAGGGAGCAAGAGCCGTGCACAGAAATGCGCAAAGGAGGAAGATGTACAGTCTGGTTCGTGTCATGGTGTGTATCACTCCTGCAAACCGGCTCTGTTAGAATGTGGTGCCAAGCGTTGTTTCGAAAAAGGTCTCACGGAAAGAGACGCTCGGGCGGGACGATCCATAGCGGTAACTGTTCGATGTCGCCGCGAGTGTCAGCGTCACCGACGGCATGATGCTCCATTCCGCGCCGAGACGGACGAGGAGCTGCTCGTCCGGAGTGAACGCAGCCATCGAATTGCGGGACCAGGTGCATGTCAGCGATGGACGCACTGCATCCTCGAAAAGACGGTAACTCGCTGCTGCAGACACGCTCAGCAGCTTCAACTCCGCCTGCGGAACATCGTTGGTCATCGATGTCACCGTCAGTGTGCCAGAGAGCGGAATGCGCGTGAGAGCTGCCATGTACATGCCCATGATGCTCCGCGTGTTGTTCGTGGCCTCCCGTCGTGTCAGCGTGTTGACTTCGTTGAAGGCGTCGAGCGACAAGCTGAGTGTGACGGTATGCATCATCACGTCCGTCGGGATGGTGACGGTCGGGGAGATGCTGAACGAATTCGTCACCATGTCGATCTTCAGCGTGTCGACCTGCATGCGGTTCCGGATACCGTAATTCGCGTACCGCGCGTTGACCGACACATTGCTGCTCACCATTGCGAAGGCATTAAAGGAACCGATGAGCTGCTGCGACGTGCTCGCCTTGGTGTCGGAGAGATTGTTCCGGCGGTATCCGACAGAGCCGTTCATATTCAGACGATTTTCAAAAAGCTTGAGGTACGGGGCGAGAAGCACATCGAGCCGGTCGGGCTGCATGAAAGGAAATGCAAGCGAGAAGTATCCCGCCCCTATGTACTTCGACGCGATCTTGACTCCCCAGACCTTCTCTCGATAATCGTACGCAAGCGTCCCCGCCATATCCGTTCCTGTGGAGATGCGGTGCTTGAACACGCCCTCGGGCACGGGGCTGTCGACATTTGCACGGTCGGCGTCCATGTCACGCGTGTGGGCGGAACCGCCGATCTCTCCGGAAAGGCTTGAGACATCGGACAAGATGATCCGAAAATTTGTGCTCAAGACCAGTCCCTCCTGCGGCGTTATGCCATCCGGCCTCCTTTTCACGGAACCGATTTCGTCTTTTGCCCGCACAACATTGAGATCGACGTGTGTCTCGTCGTCCTCGCCATAGGCGATCTTCGCGGCGTAGAGCCGACGTGCATATGCACCCCGCACTCCCCTGACGGAATCCGGTTCGATGGCGCGCTGCGCGGTTCCCCCATTCACCGCGAAACGGAACGATCCCGGTGTAAGGTCGAGACCAAGCCCGAAGATTTGTTCGTCCCCGGTCGAGAGTTCCGAATACGCGGGCACGTGGCTGCCGAGCGCCGCCTGCGCCCACCCGACACGCGGCGTAAAACTGAGCATGCCAAGGTTGTTCGCCGGATTCTGCAGGAACTGAATAAAAGTGGGCGTGGCCACGGAGCCCGTGACGGTGTTTGTCTCCCTAGAATTCACCATGATGGAAAATGGCAATGTGACCACGTCGCCTATGGAAATGACAGGAGAAAATATCAAGCGCCAGAGATTTGCGGGCCTTCGAGGGGATTCCGATCCATCAGGTGACGTGGAGAAAGTGTACACATCCCCGGTGATCGTCAGGTTGCCGCTAAAGCGAAACAGAGGACTCTCTGGCTCCGACTGTGCGGCGCCCTCTTTCACCGACAGCAAGAAGATCGCCAGGCAGATGCAGGGACCTATTTGTGCCTTCCGGCGACATCCTGTCTTCAGGTAAGTGCGTTCGGCTGCCCGTTGCCAGTATCGGTTCCGGTTGCTCATGGTGCCTCCGAGTGTGTGTTCCCTTCAGCATGATTGCGCAGCAGTTTGACAACATCGACGATTGCACTGCGCAGTTGCTCAATATCGACAGGTTTTGAGAGATGCAGTGTACGTCCCATGTGTTGCAGCGTCGGCGACATTCCACCTGATGTCGATATGAACACCATCGTCATTGTGGATTCGCGCAAACTCTCCGCCAAATACAAGGCACCGTTATCCGGCAGTTCCAAGGACACAAAAAAAACATCCGCCTCCCCCGAGGCGGCGAAATCCACCGCACGGCTTGCATCAGTGAATGACGCCACATACCGGACATCGCTGCAATACGCCGTCAGCAGCCGCGCCAACGCGGCGCAGGAGAGGATGTCGTCGTCCACTATCACTGCTGCCAATGGTCTGTCTGCCTTCTCACGAGTCTCCATGACGACAACATATCCCGTCATCGACACGGCCGCACCCTCGATTGCGTAACTGCGCAGTTCACCCGATAACCGTGCAGCCCCATTTATCAACTGCGCAAGAAGGAATCGGCCTTATTCCCAAACAACTGTCAGAGACGTGCCCCGACTCACCACTCCACCGCCCCGACTCCCTACTCCCTACTCCTTATTCCTAGCTCCCTACTCCTCACTCCCCACTCCCTACTCCGATCTACTTGTCCACTTCCGCCTCGAGACTGACACGATAGATCACGTAGTTCTTGAGTCCCTGATCCGCCTCGAAGCCGTATCCCTGCAGGCGTTCCTTCGGTGAGGTGACCGTGACAAAGCGGTCGCTGCGAACACGGCGCGTGTCGTGATCCCAGAACAGATATTCCGTACGCACAACGGTGCCGCTGTCGGACGAGAAGACGACATTCCCGAAGGCCTCGAGGTCCTTCGTGGCATCGTCGACACGTCCGCGAAGGGCGGTGAGTTTCGATGTATGCACCCCGCTCATCGAATAGAAATGTACCACGAGACCGGAATCGAGCAGCGTCTCACGTCGCGCTTCAAACATGCGGATGTGTTCGGCGTTGACAATCGCGCGGGTCATACCGGAATCGGAAAACACGATACGCGATTTCCAGCTCTCCTGATCCGGTATTGCGCCTGCTTCCCGGATGGCCGTGACGGCCGGCTTGTTCTTCTCGCCGCAGCCGGCCAGAGTCAATACAATGAATACGAAACTGATGATGCGCACTTTCGTCTCTCGTTTCACGTCACTCCGTCTCCTCAAGCGGAAGTTCCTCCTGCCCGGTTCTGCGGCGCTTCTTGCCAAAGAGAGCATACCCGAGGCCGGTCAATTCGCGGCCGCGTGGGGTGCGCTGCAGATATCCTTCCTGAATGAGATAGGGTTCGTAGACTTCCTCGATGGTGCCGGGTTCTTCGCCGACCGCGATGGCGAGCGTGTTGAGGCCAACGGGTCCGCCATGATACTTTTCAAGGATGCAGGCGAGGATGCGCTTGTCCATGTCGTCGAGTCCTTTCTCATCCACTTCGAGCGCGTTCAACGCGATGTCGGCGATCTCGCGCGTGATCACGCCGTCGCCTTGTACCTGCGCAAAATCACGCGCCCGTTTGAGCAGTCGGTTCGCGATACGCGGCGTGCCGCGTGAACGCCGCGCAATCTCGCCCGCGCCCGCCGCCTCGTCGATGCCGATGCCCAGGATGCGCGCCGAACGCACGACGATGTGCCGCAGTTGGTCGGCGTTGTAATAGTCAAGACGATTCGTGATGCCGAAACGCGCGCGTAATGGCGAGGTGAGCAGACCAGCGCGTGTCGTCGCGCCGATGAGTGTGAAAGGCCGGAGCTCGAGGCGCACACTGCGCGCACTCGGACCACTCTCGATCATGATGTCGAGCATGTAGTCCTCCATCGCCGAGTACAGGTACTCCTCGACAACAGGTGAAAGGCGGTGTATCTCGTCGATGAACAACGCGTCGCCCGCCTCGAGTCCGGTCAACAACCCTGCCAGATCGCCGGGTTTTTCGAGGACGGGTCCGGATGTCATTTTCAACGTTGATCCCATTTCATTCGCGATGATGTGCGCGAGTGTTGTTTTGCCGAGTCCCGGCGGACCTGTCAGGAGCACGTGATCGAGGGCTTCACCGCGCTGTCGCGCCGCCTGAATAAAGACGCGCAGGTTGTCGACGATTTTGCGCTGGCCTTCGAAGTCACCGAAACGCGCGGGCCGCAACGCGCGGTCGAGTTCGCGATCTTCGATGTTCGGATCCGGTGCGGAGAGGTCGGTATGTCTGGATTTCGGCATTGAGTATCCGTTTATTTCGCGGGTCGTTTGTAGAGGTAGGCCGACTCGGCGTGGCGCGACACCGCCTCGCCCGTGTTGACGGCGTATTGGCCCGGACCCCAGATGCTGGCCGAGCCGCTGCGGCCGCGAATGTCAATCGCGTAGAAACGCACGTTAAATGACGGCCGTCCCGACGCATCCTTGAGCCGCCGCATACGTGTCATATCGGCAATACGTGTGCATGCGCGCAGGCAGGCCTCCTCGGGCGTGGCACCGAGCCGCATGTGCTCCACGATGATCACACTCGAGCAGGCAAGCAGATTCGCCTCGCCGCGGCCCGTTGATCCCGCGGCCCCCACCTGATTGTCGACATAGAGGCCCGCGCCGAGTATGGGACTGTCGCCCACACGTCCCGGGATCTTGAATGCCAGGCCGCTCGTCGTGGTACACCCGGAGATGTTCCCCTTCGCGTCGAGCGCGAGGCAGTTGATGGTTCCGGTCGGTCGGTCGATGCGTTTCATCACGCCGCCGATGTCCTGCGTATCGACGTCGTGCGGAGGCAGCCAGTCGTCCTCGCGATTGAGCTGCTCCTTCCATGCGAGCCACTTGCGGCGGGAGGAGTCGGTGAGCAGATTCTCCTCGGCGAAGCCGTGCGCACGGGCAAATCGCAGCGCGCCCTCTCCGACGATCAGGACGTGGTCGGTGCGCTCCATGACAAGGCGCGCGACCTTGGAGGGATTGCGGATGTTGCGGAGTGCGGCCACACCCGCACCGCGGCCCGTCGGACCGTGCATGACGCAGGCATCGAGTTCCACAATGCCATCCTCGTTCGGCAGACCGCCGAGTCCGACCGTCTCGTCCTTGGGATCGTCCTCCACAAGATTCACTCCCGCGATGACGGCGTCGAGAGCGTCGGCTCCTCCGCGCAGCAGTTCCATCGCTTTCGCCGTGGCGCCAAGGCCGTTGCCGCTCGCCACCGCGATCATCGACGCGCCACCTGCCGCGCGATTCAACGCCGCGGCTGCATCGCGCGGCCGCAGTGCCGCACCCGCGCCGAGTGCGGCGAGTGAAACAAGAAAGTGACGCCGATCCGACCCCTTCATGACTTCCTCCAGTACGTAATTTCGGATCCGTGTATCCGTTTATAGGTCGTAGCCCAGACGCCGCACCCACTCGCTGTTGTTGCGCCAGCCCTCGCGCACCTTCACGTGCAGTTCGAGGTACACCTTGCGGTCGAGAAACTGTTCGATGTCGACGCGCGCGCGCGTGCCGATGTCCTTGATCGCCGATCCGCCCTTGCCGATGAGTATGCGTTTCTGGCTCTCACGCTCGACAAGTATGTCGGCGGCGATCACGTCCACGCCGTTCTTTTCCGTGTATTCCGCGATGAAGACCTCGGTTGCGTACGGCACCTCCTGACGGAAGGTCTCGAAGATTTTTTCGCGGATTATTTCGCTGACAAAAAAGCGTTCGGGCTGGTCGCTGAGCACATCGTCGGGATACAGGGCCGGATGCGCGGGCAGCAGCGGCACCAGTTCGGCGATCACTGCGTCGACGCCGTCGTTCTCGAGCGCGGATATGGGCACGACCGCCTTGAAGGGATGCGCCGCGAGCAGTTTCTCCATCAGGGGGAGCAGTTCCATCTTGTCGGTGATGCGGTCCACTTTGTTGATGGCCGCCACCGCGGGGAGAGTCGAAGCGGCGAGCAGTGGCGCCAGCATTTCGGGCAGAACCTCGTTGCGTTCTATCGCGCGCGGCGCGTCGATGATGACGAGAAGCACGTCGGCCTCCTCCATCGCGCGTTTGGCCGATTCGAGCATCGAACGCTGCAGCGCGTACGCGGGATTCACCAGGCCTGGTGTATCCACAAACAGCACCTGATGATTGTCGCCGTTGTGAAAACCGAGGATGCGGCGGCGCGTCGTCTGCGGCTTCGACGTCACGATCGAGAGGCGCGTGCCGAGCACGGCGTTGATGAACGTGGACTTGCCCGCGTTCGGTTCGCCGATGATGGCCGCATAGCCGCAGCGGAAGGGGGTGTCGTTCAGCTCAGTCATTATCGCGCCGGGTCCGGGATTATGGAGAAGTGTACAGTCTCCGCAAGTTACGCGGAATCGGGCGACGAGCAAAGGCGCGGGCAATTCGGCGCACTTGCGTATCTTGCCCCATGTTCACGCCGAAAAAGTCGCTGGGACAGCATTTCCTGCGCGATGCCAACATCGCGCGCAACATTGTCGCGCTGCTCGACGTGTGTGAGTCCGACACGGTGCTCGAGATCGGGCCCGGTCCGGGCGCACTGACGGATCTGCTGCTCGCCACACCTGCGCACCGCATTCTTGCGCTCGAAATTGACGGGCGCGCGGTCGAGGAACTGCGAGCACGATACGCGGGCGAGCCGCGCATCGAGGTGATACATGCCGACGTGCTCGAGACCGATATTGCGCCGCTGGCGGCATCCGCCGGCGCGCCCTTGCGCGTACTCGGCAATCTGCCCTACAACATCACGAGCCAGATCCTGTTTCACATGTTCGCCTCGCACGCGTCGGTGCGCGACTGCGTCTTCATGATGCAGCGCGAGGTGGCGCAGCGCATCGCGGCAAATCCGAACAGCAAGGAATACGGGATACTCAGCGTCATGACGCGGCTGCACGCCGACGCGCGCATCGCCATGCCCGTCTCGCCCAATGTTTTCCGACCGCGGCCCGCGGTCTGGTCGGCCGTGATGCATTTCACCTTTCACGAAACACAGCTCGCGCGTGTGCACGATCCCGAGCTGCTGCGTCGCGTCGTGCGGGCCGCCTTCGGGAAGCGCCGGAAAATCCTGTCGAACGCATTGAAGGATATCGGTCTCGAGGCGGCCACCGCGCCTAAGGCCGTCATCCCGTATCTGCAGGCGCGCGCCGAACAGCTCGCCCTTGACGACTTCATCATAGTGACAAACGCGCTTCACGACGCGGGACTGCGCCTGTGAACGGCGGAGTCCGCATCCTTCCCGTCCTCCCCATGAAAGCCCATCTCGCCCGTCTCGACATACTCGACTCCGTCATCGTTGTCTTTTTCCTGATCCTCACCGCGGGTCTGATTGCAGGCGCGGCATCGATCCCGCTGTGGGGCCTGTACACGGCCGTCAACATTGCCGTGATCATCGCCGTTTTCGCCGCAGCACGCCTCGTGGAAAAACGCCACGCGGGCTGGAAGCTCGCGCACGGGTACGCGCGTATGCTGCTGATACCTCTGGCGTTCAAGGAAGTGTATTTCATCGGCCCCGCCCTGCATCCGCACGACTACGATTACCTGCTCATCGCCGCCGACCGCTGGCTTTTTGGCACTGATCCGACACACGTGCTCGCCGCACTTGCACATCCACTGCTGACGGAAATCCTGCAGATCGCCTACGGCACTTTCTACTTCCTGCCCGTCGTGCTTGCGGCAGACCTGCACCGCTCGGGACGCTTCGACGCTTCGCGCAACGTGATCTTCATCACCATTCTTGGATTTTTCCTCTCCTATTTTGGATACGTGGGCCTGCCTGCCATAGGCCCGCGTTTCACCCTGCACGATTTTGAAAGAACGGAGGCAGAACTGCCCGGCCTGTTTGTCACTTCGTATCTACGCGAGATGACGAACACAGGCGAATCGATTCCACCCGGCACACCTGATCCCGAAAAGGTGGTGCAACGCGACTGTTTCCCGAGCGGGCATACGCAGATGACACTGCTCGTCATCATCCTCGCCTTCCGCACGCGCGCGCGATCGCGCTGGCCGCTCGCAGTGACAGGATCGCTCCTGATCTTCGCCACGGTGTATCTGCGCTACCACTATGTTGTGGATCTGCTGGCCGGCGCGGTGTTTGTCTTTCTCACTCTCTGGCTGGGCGCGTGGCTGGCGCGACTTCGAGAAGGAAGGAGCTTCTAGGATCTAGGATCAAGGAACTAGGAACTAGGAACTAGGAACTAGGAACTTGGAACTAGGAACTTGGATCTAGGAACTTGGATCTAGGAGAGGGGACGAGGGACGGGGGAGTTGGGAGTTGCCACATTGCTACCTTGCTACCTTGCTACCTTGCTACAGGAACCAGGCTGTGCTGCAACGAATTGGCAATAAAAAAGAAAAACCCTCCGGTTTGGAGGGTCTGTGGAGCGGGAGACGGGACTTGAACCCGCGACATCAACCTTGGCAAGGTTGCGCTCTACCAACTGAGCTACTCCCGCAGAGGGTTTACAAATATAAAATCCTCGTTGGACGAATGCAAGTGATCTGGACTGGGAACTGGGAACTGGGAACTGGGAACTGGGAACTGGGAACTGGGAACTGGGAACTGGGAACTGGGAACTGGGAACTAGGAACTAGGAACTAGGAACTGGGAACTGGGAACTGGGAACTAGGAACTAGGAACTAGGAACTAGGAACTGGGAACTAGGAACTGGGAACTAGGAACTGGGAACTAGGAACTAGGAAATGTTCTGGATTCTGAATTCTGGATTCTGGATTCTGAAATTCAAGCCATCAGCCTGTTGCGGAAACATCGCATCCACCCAGTTCCTGGTTCCCATGTGTTTGATTACGCAAAGTCATCCTTCTGCAGCCCGTGTTTCCGCATCTTTTTGACGAAGTTCGTGCGCTCGACACCGAGCTGTTCCGCGGCGCGCGTCTGATTGCCGCCGTTGGCACGCAGCGATTCCATGATGAGTTGCTTTTCGAACTCCTCTACCTGGTCCATGAGCGGACGCAGATCCACCTTGAACGTCGCGCTCCCCTGCCCTTCGGCCTTGAGGGCATGACCCACCGTCGCGATGTCGATCTCCTCGGCCTCGGCGAAGATGGCGAGTTTTGTGACCACGCTGTCGAGCTCGCGCACGTTGCCGCGCCATTCGTTCTTCTGCAACAATTCCAGGGCGGCGGGCGTGAAGTAGTGCTTCATGAGCTTATGCTCGGCACAGGCCTTCGAGAGCAGGTGCCGGGCGATGACGGGAATGTCCTCGCGACGCTCGCGCAGAGGAGGCACGTGGATGTCGTACTTGTTGAGCCGGTAGTAGAGGTCGTCGCGGAATTCGTTCGACGCGATAAGGGAGGGCAGACTCCGGTTCGTCGCACTGATCACACGCACGTCTACATCGCGCTCGCGCGTATCGCCGACGCGCCGCACGCGGCCGCTGTTCAACACCGAGAGAAGTTTCTGCTGAAACGTGACGGTCGTGTTCGTGATTTCGTCGAGAAAGATGGTGCTGCCGTCGGCCACTTCGAACAATCCCTTCTTGTCGCCCGAGGCGCCGGTGAAGGCCCCCTTTACGTATCCGAAAAGTTCGGATTCGAGCAGGGTCTCGGTGAGCGTGCCGCAGTCCACTTTCACAAATTCCTTGTCGCGCCGCGGACTCATGAGATGAATCGCCCGCGCGAGCAATTCCTTGCCCACGCCGCTCTCGCCCGTTATCAGCACGGGCACGTTGGTAGCGGCCACCTTCTCGGCCATGGCGAAGAGTTTGTGAATGACGGGACTCTGCGACACAAATCCGAGCGTGCGGATTCTGTCCACCAGATCGGCGCTCACGGCGGGTTCGCGCGATTCGAGCACCTGGCGCACGCTTTCCTTCAGCATGGCGAGGTCGATCGGTTTGGGCAGGAAATTGTACGACCCCTTCTTTGCGGCTTCGAGGGCCACAGGTACGGAGTAGGATTGGCCGGTGATCATGATCACGGGAATCTCGGGCCAGTTCTGCACGATCTGCGTCAGCACCTCGAGCCCGTTCATCTCGTCCATGATGATGTCGAGCAGGATGAGGTCCACGCTCTGCACATGCAGGAGTTGCAGGGCTTCGACCGGATTGGTGCGGATGATGGTCTTGTGCCCCATGTGCTGGAGGATCTCGGCGACGGTCTGGCAGAAGGCCTCTTCGTCGTCGACGATCAGGATGGTGTGTTTTTCGCTGTTCATCGTCTTACATGATGGCGGGCAGGCGGATCTGGAAGGTCGTGCCGATGCCCGGTGTGCTGTTGAAAAGAATTTCCCCGTGATGTTCCTGCACGATTTTCTGCACGATGACGAGTCCGAGGCCGGTCCCTCCCTGGCTGTGCGTCGAGAAGGGCCGGAATATGCTCTTCTTCACGTCGTCGTCCATGCCCATGCCGGTGTCCTGTATCGTGATCTCGACATACTCGCCGGGTCGGTCGATCCACTGCCCCATCGCGGTGGCGATGATGACACGTCCCTCGCGCGGCCCGATGGCGCGCATGGCGTTGTCGAGCAGGTTTCCGATGGCCTCGGGGAAATGCGCGATGTCGATACCCACGCGCGGCAACATGCGGTTCAGCGAGGTGCGGATCTCGATGTTGCTGCTCGCCTTTGCGCGGTATTCGTCCGCGAGATTCTGCAGGATGACGTTGACGTCGTTGGGGAGCAGGTTGAGCTGTTCCTTGTTCGCGAGACGCGTGAGATTGTGCACAATCTCATTCAGCTTGCGCGACTCGCTCACGATGCGGTCGAGGAAGCGGGTGACCTCGGGAGCGGGCTTGACGGCCTGCTCGTTGAGCAGCATCTCGAGGTGCTGCGCGGTGAGTGTGATGGTCGAGAGCGGCGTCTTTGCCTTGTGGGCCACGTGCTGCGCGACGCCCGACCAGTTGACGCGGCGGTCCTTCTCGATCGCCTCGGTGATGTCGGCGATCATGAGAATGTATCCGTCGAGTCGGCGGCTCTCGCTGAACACGGGATAGGCCTTCACCACGATGGTCTTCATCATCTTGGCCGCGTTGAAGATGATCTCGCGCTCGATCGCATGATTGGTGCGGCGCACTTCGGCGAAGATGTCGGGGATTTCGGACGTGGGAGCGTTCCGCAGATAGAAAGAGGCCTCCTCGTCCATCGACACGAAGTCGTCGAAGCCCAGCAGTTGTTTGGCCGCGCGGTTCATGGTCCGGAGCTGGCCCGAGCGGTCGAAGATCATCAGGGCGTTGGACTGCATGCAGTCGTAGATGCGCTGTTCCTGCTTCGCGAGATTCTTCGCGTAATTGCGCATGCCGACAAGCGACAGCAGCAGCAGACTGCCCACGATGGCGGTTTCCGTGCGGTACCGCTCCCAGAGTATCGAAAGAAAGGAGAACTGGTCGAAGTACTGCTCGAGGATTTCCTTGCGGATGGGTTCGGGCACCTCGGGCGTGGTGAGTGTCTGTGTGTCGTCCTGCGCGAGCAGCGCGGGAGCGAGCACGAGGAAGACCGCGAGTGCGAGGCGGGCCGCGGGAATGTTACGCGATCGAGCCAAGGTCGTGCTCCATGTGTTTGTAGACGTCGAGAAGCGGGATGCCGTGCTCGCGCGCGATGCGGCGGCACTCCTCGAATTCGGGAACGAGAACCGCGCGTCCGCTCCGGTGTATTTCCTTCGCGGTGACGCTGCCGTAGCGCGTCTGAACGATACGCACGTCGCGCGGCAGCTTCATGCGCAACACCTCGCGTACGCGCACGCCCGAGGTGGTGGTCTCGGCGTAGAGCACACGCACCACACTGTCGAGCGAGGCCGACGAGCAGGTGACGTTCAGGAGGTGTCCCGGCCTGCCCTTCTTCATGACCACGGGCACGATGTACGCGTCGTGCGCGCCCGATTCGAGCAGACGCTCGATCACATAGGGATAGATTTCCGGATTCATGTCGTCGATGTTTGTTTCCACCACGAGCAGGTGTTCTTCCAACCAATTGTCGGGAAGCGTTCCGACGATGAGACGCAGCAGATTGGGCATGCCGGGAATGTCGCGGCCGCCGGCGCCGTATCCGACCGCTTCGACACGCATGTGCTGCGTGCCCTGCAGCACGCCGCTCGACAGCGCAGCCACCACCGCGGCTCCCGTGGGAGTGGTCATTTCGTACGGCACCGCCGTCAGCTCGATCGGATAGCCACGCAGGATCTCGAGTGTCGCAGGCGCGGGGATCGGCATAGTGCCGTGCCGCGTTTCGATGAAGCCGCCCGATCCGGTGCGGACAGGGGACGAATATACACGATCGATGCCGAGTATATCCATGCAAATCGCAATGCCCACGATGTCGACGATCGAATCGACCGCGCCCACCTCGTGGAAGTGCACTTTGTCGATTGTCGTGTCGTGAATTTTCGCCTCGGCCTTGCCGATCGCGAGGAACATCGCCTTTGCCTTCTCCTTCACGCGATCGTTCAGCGCGCTGTCGTCGATCATGCGTATGATCTCGACATATGAGCGGTCCTTTTCCCGCGCCCCTCCGTGTGTATGCCCATGGTCGTGTGCATGCGCGTGATCGTGTGCATGCGCGTGATCGTGTTGATGGGCATGATCGTCCGGATGCGCGTGATCGTCCGGATGCGCGTGTTTGCCGGCGCCGGAAGCATCGTCCTCGGCACCGAGGATCACGTCGAATTTTGTTGCGGATATCATGCTCCGGAATATCCGTCTTTCCGAGAGCCGGTAGCCCGTGAGGGGCAGTTTGGCCAGCTCGGCGCGGAGCGCTTCGAGTGTGACACCCGCGCCGAGGAAGGCGCCGACGGTCATGTCGCCGCTGATGCCCGCGAAGATGTCGAAGTAGGCGACGCGCATGCGGCCTTTACCGGGACGCGGCGGGCAGATGCCCGTTGATTTCGTCGCGCATCGCGATGGCGGCCTCGCGCGCGCGCGCGGCGAAATCGTCGCCCTTGCTCGCGTAGAGGATGCCACGGCTGGAGTTGAAGACGGCGCGCAGGCCCGCGGGCGTGACACCGGCCTTCACCGACAGTTCCACATCACCGCCCTGCGCGCCGAGTCCGGGCACGAGGATGGGCAGTTCGCCCACGTGAGCGCGGATGTCGGCCAGTTCGGAGGGATGTGTCGCGCCGACGACGAGTCCGCAGTTGCCGTGTTCGTTCCATGTCAGGATCGTGTCGATGACGCGGCGGTACAGCGGCGCTCCGTCGACCTGCAGGTATTGGAAGTCCTTCGAGCCCGCGTTCGACGTGAGCGCGAGGATAAACACGCCCTTGTCGGCGTGCGCGAGGAAGGGCTGCACCGAGTCGCGCCCCATGTACGGCGCAACGGTGACGGCATCGAAACCCAGATCGTCGAAGAGGGCCGAGGCGTACATGGCGGAGGTGTTGCCGATATCGCCGCGCTTGCCATCGCCTATGGTCACAAGACCCGGCGGAATCGCGTCGAGGGTGCGCCGCAGCACTTCGTGCGCGCGCGCGCCGAGGGCCTCGTAAAAGGCGAGATTGAGCTTGTAGGACTGGGCGACGTCGGCGGTCGCCTCGATGATGGCGCGGTTGAAGGCGATGACGCCGTCGGGGTCCGCCCCGAGCTGCGCGGGTATCTTCGCGGGGTCGGTATCGAGGCCCACGCAGACGAGACTTTTGTTTTTCGACGTGATGCCGTCTAATTTTTCCAGGAAGTGCATGGCGGGATGTTCGGAGGTGGTTCGAAAACGAACAATTCCATGCAAGTTAGACGAGACCCCACTGAAAGGCAATCCGCAATGCGACCGAGCAAAATATCCATGACAGCCGAGGGAGCGCTTTCCGTCGCCTGGGACGACGGATCGACCGACGTCTACCCTCTCTCGCTGCTGCGCAAGCGCTGCCCCTGCGCGCAGTGCGGCGCCGATGCGCGCGATCGCGGACCGTCCTTCATTCCTCTTTTCACGCGCGACGCGCTGACACTCGCATCAGTGACCCCCGTCGGCACCTACGCGATACAGTTCTCGTGGAAGGACGGGCACGGCACGGGCATTTACACCTACGACTACCTGAAGGAGATCGCGCCGGCGCCCTGAGGGCGGCAGCCGCGGCGATGATCCCCGCACCGTGAGCACCACCATCCCCCCTCCCCCGTTCCTCGAGCGCCTGCGCCGGGCCGAGCCCGTCGTGCGCCTGCTCGCCGCGCGTCCCTCCCCGGGCGCGCCGCAGCGGTTGCGCGGACTCGCCGGTTCCCTGCCCGGGCTTCTTGCCGCCCTCTACTTCCGCGAGCATGCCACGCAGGTCGTGCTGGTCTGCGCCGACGGCGCCTCGGCCCGCGACGCATGGAACGACGCGGGGCTGGTATTATCGGACAAGGAACTCCTGTTTCTTGCGCCACGTTCCGCCGCGACAAACCGGCAGGTCGCGAGCTTCGACGACCACATGGCCGAGCAGGCCGACGTGTTGCGCGCCGTGCGCGAAAATCCGGTGCGCCTCATCGTGACCGATGCCGAGAGCGCTTTGAGCGAGGCGCCCTCGGCCCGCGCGCTCAACGAGCATTCGCTGACCGTCGAGATGTACGCGTCGCTGCGCCAGGAGGAACTGACCCGCCGTCTCGCCTTCGGCGGTTTCGAGCGGAACGACTTTGTGGGTGCGACGGGCGATTATGCCGTGCGCGGCGGCATCGTCGACGTGTTTCCGGTCGGATTCGACAATCCGCTGCGCATCGAATTTCTCGGCGACATGGTCGAGTCGATCCGCGAATTCGATCCGCTGAACCAGCGCTCGATCCGGTCGCTCGAGACCGTGGGTTTTGTGACGTCGCTGTTTCTCGCCGACGAGGCGGCCGACCGTCCCGCGACGTTGTTCGACCACGCGGCCAACGACGCCGTGTTTTTCATCGACAATCCCGACCTGCTCGCGCGCGAAGCTGAGACGCGCGGCCGCGGCGAGGATCTGCGCATGGCGCTCGCGCTGTTCGCGGCCTTCGAGATCCCCGCGCTTGCGGGCAGCGCCGAGGCGCTCGACATCGGCGCGGAGACGCAGCCCGCCTTCAACGGCTCGATCACGCTGCTGCGCGAGTACCTCGACGAATGCGCCCTGCTGCCGCGCGACGTGTACCTCGTGGCCGATTCCGAGCAGCAGGCCCTGCGGCTCGACGACCTGCTCCACGCGCCGCTGCGCGGACCAGGCGCCTACGGCGACGACGACGACGAGCCGCCTCCCGCTGCCCCGCGCACCGCGCTGTTCTGTCCCGTCAGCCGCGGCTTTGTCCTGCCCGCCGCGGGTTTCGTGGTGCTCACCGAACACCAGGTCTTCAACCGGCAGCGCATACAGAAGTCCGCCAAAAAAGGCGCGCGCGGCCTCTCGCTGCGCGAGCTGCGGCAATTGAAGCCGGGCGACTACGTGGTGCACGTGGACAAGGGCATCGGCAAATTTGTCGGTCTGCAGACCATCACGGTGAACGGCGGCGTGCAGGAAACCGCGAAGGTGCTGTACGCGGGCGACGACGTGCTGTATGTGAACCTCGCGTACATCGCGCGGCTGCAGCGCTACTCGTCGGAGGAGGGCGCGACACCCGCCCTCTCGAAGCTGGGTTCCGGCGAGTGGGACCGCCTCAAGGAGCGCACGCGGAAGCGGCTCAAGGACATCGCGCGCGACCTTATCGCGCTGTACGCAAAACGCAAGGCCGTGCGCGGCCACGCCTTCTCGCCCGACGGCGGCTGGCAGAAAGAGATGGAGGCATCCTTTATTTACGAGGACACGCCCGACCAGGAGCGCGCCACCATCGACGTGAAGCGCGACATGGAATCGGCCGTGCCGATGGACCGGCTCGTGTGCGGCGACGTCGGATACGGTAAAACCGAGGTGGCGATCCGCGCGGCGTTCAAGGCCGCGCTCGACGGCAAACAGACGGCCGTGCTCGTGCCCACCACCATCCTTGCACAGCAGCACTTCAACACCTTTCACGACCGCCTGCACCGCTACTCCGTGGTGGTCGAATCGCTGTCGCGTTTCAAGACCAAGGCCGAGCAGGCCGCGGTGATCGACCGTCTCAAGCGCGGCGGCGTCGACATCGTGATCGGGACGCACCGCATGCTCAGCGCCGACGTCGCCTTCAAGGATCTCGGCCTGCTGATCATCGACGAGGAGCATCGTTTCGGCGTGGCCGCGAAGGAAAAACTGCGCCGTTTGCGCGAGCACGTCGACACGCTGGCGCTCACCGCCACGCCGATTCCGCGCACGCTCAACTTCTCGCTGCTCGGCGCGCGCGACCTCTCGATCATCGAGACACCCCCGAAAAACCGCCTCCCCGTGCTCACGAGCATCCTGCCTTTCGAGAAGGACACCGTGCTGGAGGGCATCACGCGCGAGATGAAGCGCGGCGGCCAGGTGTATTTTGTCAACGACCGCATCGGCGACCTCGAGACGCTGGCCGGAAAAATCCGCGCGATCGTGCCCGGCGTGCGCATCGCCATCGCACACGGACAGATGACGGGCGCGGAACTCGAACGGGTCATGACCCGCTTCCTCGAAAAACGTGTGGACGTGCTTGTCACCACAAAAATCATCGAATCGGGTCTGGATATCCCGAATGCGAACACGATTTTTGTGCACCGCGCCGAGCGCTTCGGCCTGGCCGAACTGTACCAGTTGCGCGGGCGCGTCGGCCGCTCGAACATCCAGGCCTACGCGTATTTCCTTGTGCCGCCCGAGGCGCGCATGACACGCGACGCCGTCAAACGCCTGCAGGCGCTCGAGGAGTTTTCGGATCTGGGTTCGGGTTTCCACCTCGCGATGCGCGACCTCGAGATACGCGGCGCGGGCAATCTGCTCGGCGCCGAGCAGAGCGGCTTCATCGCCGACATCGGCTTCGAGCTGTATCTGCGCACGATCGAGGAAGCCGTGTCGGAACTGAAGCAGGAGGAATTCACCGAGGTGTTCGCGGACAGGCCCGAGGAACCCGAACGGCCGCGCGACGACGTGACGATGGAACTGGGGCTCGACGCGTATCTGCCTCAGACCTACGTCGGAAATTCCACCGAACGTTTCGACCTGTACAAGCGGCTCTACAACAGCGACAGCGACGAGGCCATCGACACGATTGCCGACGAAATCGCGGACCGGTTCGGCCGTCCGCCCGAGGAGACGATCAACCTGCTCTCCGTCGTGCGGCAGCGTCTCGTGGCCGCGCGCATCCGCCTGGCGCGCGTCACCTACCAGGCCACGCGCCTTGTGCTGGCCTTCCCGCCGGAAGACGACACGGTGTTCTACGAGAAACATTTCCAGGCGCTGGTGGATTGGATCATGGCACACAAACATCGCATGAAGCTCGAGCAGGACGCGCGCGAACTGCGCCTCGTGATTTCGGGCGTGGAGACACGCGCCGATGTGGCGGCGCTGCTGGCCGAGATGCTTGACCTGTGCCTCGCGGCGGCGGAAAAAATCCGCGCGGCCGCGGCGGATGCGAAGAACGGGACCGAAGGAGTCGCATGACCGACAGTTTATCCCCGCGCACATCGAAACGTGCCGCCTACGCGATACTCGCGCTGCTGTTCCTGGCCCTTGCCTGGAACTACCGTGCGGTCCTGCTGCCCGGCGACGGAGACCGGCCCGAAGGCGAGCTGCCACCGCGTCCGCTCGCGCGCCCCGCGCTGCTGCTCGTGCTGCCGCTCGCTGAGTTCCCGCGGGACGCCGGCGAGGCGGCATCGCTGATCGCTTCATGGCGCAAGGCGGGCGCGCAGGGCGTTGCTCTCACCGTCTGCGCGTGGCGGACGAGTCCGGCCGCGCCGCGTATCGAGTGGTTCGAGCGAGAGACGGCCGAACTGCGCGAAGCCCTGCTGTTGCTGCGCGAAAACGGCATGGAGCCGGTGGTATGGGCGGGAATTTCGCGCGCGCGCGGCGATGCCGGCGCTCCGGCGCCTGTTGCACCGACCGACGAATGGCTTGCCGCGCTCGCGCGCGCCGCGCGTGACGGAGGCGCATCGGCGATGATCCTTCCGCGGGACGTGCTCGCGTCCGGGGCCGGGGACGATCCCGCAATCAGCGCTTCACGCGTGGCATCCATGCACCGTATTTATTCCGGACCACTCGGTCTGAATATTTCCGACACGGCCGACGCGGCGCGCACCGCGGACCTGCCCCATATAGAATTCCTCGCGGTTGCTCCCGATGCCGACATGGACGGCCGGGCCGACAGCCTGCGATGCGCTGCCTTGAGTCTGGCGGCACACCGCCCTGTCCTCCTTGCTGCGGGCACTGTGCGTTTTGTGCTGCACAGCGCGCTTACGATGTTCACCGGCGCGCGTGAGTCCATGCTCGCGGCCCCCGCGCCAGGGGCGCTGGACCGCGCGCGTAATGCCGCGGGAGCACCGTGGTTGCGCGGTGTCGTCCTCGACGCGCGGACCTTCGCGGATCCCGCTCTGCTGCCGCACGCGCAATTATTGTTCGCGCGTGTTGCGGGCGCGGGCGCGGCGATCGACAAACCCGCGCGGGGAACGGAGCTGCGCGAGGCGCCCTGATCAGTCCGCCGAGAGCGCGAGTTTGCGCAGCAGCGGCGCTGGGCGGTAGCGGTCGTCGCCGAGCGTGGTGTGCAACGCTGTCACTATCGTGTACACATTGCGCCACCCGATGAGCGCCCCCCATTCGAAGGGTCCGCGCGGATAATTCACGGCGAGCTTCATCGACGTCTCGATATCCTCTTCCGTGGCCACACCCTGCTGCAGCGCAAACAGCGCCTCGTTCAGGATGGAACACAGCACTCGTGGAAACACGAGACCCACCTCGTCGGCAACCACTTCCATCGTCTTGCCCACACTTTCGATGAAGCCGCGCAGCACTGCTTCGTGCGCACGTGTGTTTCCGTGCGGGAAGGCCACCTCGACACATTCTCCCGCAAGCAGTCCAGGCAGTGCGCCCACGCCAATGATGCAGGCGGGCTTCCGCGTCCATGTCGCAACCTCCGTGGCACTGACCGCTACAGTGTTGCAGAGCACAGGCACCTTGCCTCCGGTGTAGGTCACTATCTCGTCGATGAGCGCCTGCCTCTTCGGTGTGGATCCAACATGAAAATTGAACACCAGGTCGAGATCACGCACGTCGTCGAGCGCGTCGATTTTATGCGCATGTTTCGACAGGGTCTTCTTCGCATCCCTGCTGTACACATGGCAGGTGTGGCTCTCACAGACCGAGATCCAGTCGTTGATTATTGCCGCGGGGCCGGTAAAGAGAAGGTTCATGGTGTTCGGACTGGGGAGTTGGGAGTAGGGAGTGGGAACTGGGAACTGGGAACTGGGGACTGGGGACTGGGAACTGGGGACTGGGAACTGGGGACTGGGGACTGGGGACTGGGGACTGGGAACTAGGATCTGGGGACTGGGAACTGGGGACTGGGGACTGGGAACTGGGGACTGGGAACTGGGAACTGGGGACTGGGAACTGGGAACTGATTTGATGTGAGCCTCGTTACTAGATCCTAGCTCCTCGTTCCTACTTCCTACTTCCTACTTCCTAGTTCCTAGTTCCTAGCTCCTCGTTCCTACTTCCTAGTTCCTTGCTCCGTGTCGTATGTATAAAATCCCCTGCCCGATTTGCGTCCGAAGAGGCCGGCTTCGACAAGGGCTTTCTGAAGAAACGAGGGACGGTACCGCGGTTCGCCATTAAATGCCTCGTAGAGCGAGCGCGTGACTTCGTAATTCACATCGTGGCCGATGAAGTCCATCAGCTCGAAGGGTCCCATACGGAATCCGTGTCCGCGCACGATGCGGTCGATGGTGTCGATGTCGGCCACACGCTCCTCGGCGATGCGCAGCGATTCGGTGTAGAAGGGCCGCGCCACGCGGTTCACGATGAAGCCGGGGGTGTCGCGCGTTTCGACGGGCGTCTTCCCGAGTTCACGCGCGAGCTGCATTACGCTGTCGATGGTGTCGTCGGATGTAAAACGGCCCGCCACGACTTCGACAAGTTTCATCAGATGGGCGGGATTGAAGAAGTGCATGCCCGCCACGCGCGATGGATTCTTCACACCCGTCGACAGAACGGTGATGGAAAGAGAAGACGTGTTGGAAGCGAAGATGGTCCGCTCGTCGCAGAGCGCGGAGAGGTCGGCAAAGAGCCGCTTCTTGAGTTCGAGCGATTCCGGCACCGCCTCGATGACAATGCTCGACGAAACGAGTTCGTCGAAGCCGCCCGTGATGCGCAGGGCGGAAAGAGCCCTGTCGCGCTGTTCCGCGGGAATCTTCCCCTTGTCCACGAGACCCGAAAGCGTGCGGCTGATGCCGTCCCACGCCGCGTCGCGGCTCTCGATAAACGCGTCGAACAACGTCACGCGTTTCTCCGCCAGCAGCGCCGCGATGGCGATACCGCGTCCCATCGCGCCACCGCCGAGTATGCCGATTGCCATGTGTTGATTCATCTCTCTCTCCGTGAGAATTTCATCCGTGCAGCGCCGCTTTCCGGCTGTGTCATAAACACGTATGATAGCACTTTTCATTCGAAAAGAATACGGCACAATTCCCTGATGATTCGGTCTCGTCGATTTGTGTTTTTTGGGAGGAAAAAGTAGACTGCGATCATGGACCATCCATCGGGGATCAGTCTGATATACTCGCGTGAACCCTCTCGTATCGAGAGCGTGCGGGCGCATTTCAGGACCGCCATGCCGGACTACGCTGTGCGCATGCGTGATTCAGACGACGGGTGCTGCCTCATGGCCTCGATCGCATTGCGAGACAACAGTGACTTCTCGCGCTTCTCCGCCGATCCCGATACCGGAGCGCTGGGAATCGTCGACGGAGTATTCTTCACCGATTCCGTACTCGAATACACACCACACACACTGATCGATCTTCCTCACGAAGGCCTCTTCCCGCAAGCCAACGGCATGTTTGTCGCCGCCGCATATCACGATGGGCGGATCCGTGTGCTCAACGATTGCTGGGGATCACTCCCGCTCTACTACACCGCTTCACGAACCTTTTTTGCCGCATCCACGAGTATCGCGTTCCTCAGATCGCTGCTGCCCGGAGGAGGCACACTCGACGAGGATGCCTTCGCGCAGATAGCGTGTTTCGGCCAGACACTCGACGGCTCGACCATGGTGCGCGGCATTCGCAGAATGAAAGCGGGCACGGAGATTGTCCCCCGATTTTCCGGTGCAGATATCGTCGAGCGGCGCTATTGGTCAATTCATTTTTCACAGGAGGACTACTCCCCGCGACTGCTGGATGAGACAGCCGAGGCCTTTATCACGGCACACGCGCGGCTGCTGCGGAAATATCCCGAGGCAATAGCGGGCCTCACGGGCGGCTTCGACAGTCGAACCATTTTGGCGGCGACGCTCCGCTGTGGACATCGACTGCCGTCCGTCACACATTATATCGCCGAGGGCCACGATCTGCGTATTGCCCGCTCGATTGCCGCTCGCTACAGGGTGCCTCACACACTGATCAAACTCGACAACGAATTTTTTGATGACGAGGTGAGCTACGCGCAGGCACTGTTCGACATGTCGAATCACCAATGCGGCGTGCTCAACACACACGCACCGTTCGTGTACCGGCGTCTGCCGCATCAGGCGAGTATTTTATTGGACGGGAACCACACATCGATTGAAGGACGCTGGTTCCTTCGCAACGAAGCACACCAGTTGTCCGACGACGATAAATTCAGGGCTCGAACGATCGCCGTGTTTGAATCGACAGGCATTCTTGACCTTCTGGGACCGGAAGCAGCAACAAGTATCCGTCGGCGGGCACACGAAATAGCGACCGAGCAATTCGAGCGAAGGCACCCAGATTCGAATCCGAGCAACCGGGCGGATCGAATCTACGCCGAGCTTGTCCTTCCTCAACACGGCACCGACCTTGCGCTGCTGCAGAATAACTTCATCCGCTATGTGTCGCCGTATTTCGATCACACGTACGTGGCGCCGTTGCTTCGCATTCCGCCACGCGTACGCTGGTTGCAGGGTCCGCAGCGGCGCGTCATGGAGTTGTGCTGCCCGGCGTTGACGCGGGCCGCGCGCTCGTATTCCGACGTACGAACCCTGCCCTTCTCGAATCAGCTTCTGCAGCGCTTGCCTGTCGCGTATCAGCGCGCGTTGGACGTCGGCCTGCGCGAACGCAGTCCGCGCCTCCATCGCCTCCTCTCGATGCGCAAACCATCCATGCCGTGTGTACACAACGGCTCCCTTGCGACGCTTGTCTCAGGAGCACTGCCGGCACAATTCAATGTGCAACGCATCGCAACGCTCGTGAACGAAAGCCGCACGACGGGGGATCTGCACCCGTCGCTGCAGCGCGCGCTGCACATCGTACGGCTGGCCGCATCGATCGACGGCGGCATCTGCTAGGCCAGGCTGCGACGAGTGCCGGACCGCGGGGAAAACCCGCTTACATGTTCCTGCGGTATTGCCCGCCCACGGCGTAGAGGGCGGCCGAAATCTGTCCGAGCGAGGCCACGCGCACGGCTTCGAGCAGGCGGTCGAACACGTTCGCGTGCTCCTGTGCCGCCTGTTGCACGGCGGCGAGCGCGGCATTCGCGGCCGAGGCGTTCCGTTGTTGGAAGGCGCGCACGTTCTCGATCTGCCGGACCTTCTCGTCCTCGGTCGAACGGATCAATTCGGTCGGCTGTGATTCGTGCGAGGCCAGATGTTCGGGGCGGAGGAACGTGTTGACGCCGATGATCGGCAGCTCGCCGCTGTGTTTGAGATGTTCATAGAGGAGCGACTCCTCCTGTATTTTGCCGCGCTGGTACATCGTCTCCATCGCGCCCAGCACCCCGCCGCGGTCGGAGATGCGACGGAATTCCGCCAGCACCGCCTCCTCGACCAGGTCGGTGAGTTCCTCGATGATAAAGGCGCCCTGCAGGGGATTCTCGTTCTTCGCCAGACCCAGCTCGCGATTGATGATGAGCTGTATGGCGAGGGCGCGGCGCACGCTCTCCTCGGTGGGCGTGGTAATCGCCTCGTCGTAGGCGTTGGTGTGCAGCGAATTGCAGTTGTCGTAAATCGCGTAGAGGGCCTGCAGCGTGGTGCGGATGTCGTTGAAGTCGATCTCCATCGCGTGCAGCGAACGGCCGCTGGTCTGGATGTGGTACTTCAGCTTCTGCGAGCGGTCGTTCGCGCCGTACAGATTCTTCATCGCGACGGACCAGATGCGCCGCGCCACACGGCCGATCACCGAGTACTCGGCGTCGATGCCGTTCGAGAAGAAAAACGAGAGGTTCGGCGCGAAGTCGTCGATGTGCATGCCCCGCGAGAGGTAATACTCGACGTAGGTGAAACCGTTGGCGAGCGTGAAGGCGAGCTGCGTGATCGGATTCGCCCCGGCCTCGGCGATGTGATATCCCGATATCGACACCGAGTAGTAGTTGCGGACGGAATTCCGGACAAAGTTATCCTGAATGTCACCCATCATCTTGAGCGCAAACTCCGTCGAGAAGATGCAGGTGTTCTGGGCCTGATCCTCCTTGAGGATGTCGGCCTGTACCGTGCCGCGCACATTGGCCATGGTTTCCGCCGCGATGGACGCGTACACGTCGGCCGGCACGAGTCCGCGCTCCACGAGCCAGGGTCCGTGAACCCCCAGCGTGCCGAGTCCGAAATAGCGGTGCACACGCGCGCCCTTCGCGAAGTGCGCGGAATCGCCGAGTTCGTCGAGCACCTCCGTGAAGTTGTCGACGCCCGCATACACCGGGCGTGTCATGCCGAGCGCGGCGAAGTGTCCGTCGATGGCCGCGCGTGCCTCGGTGTACCTGCCGTTCAATACCAGCCATTTCTCGACCTGTTGGTCGATGGCCGTGTTCATGAACATCGCGAGAATCATGGGCGCCGGACCGTTGATGGTCATGGACACCGAGGTAGTCGGCGCGCAGAGATCGAAGCCGCAATAGAGCTTCTTCATATCGTCGAGCGTGCATATCGACACGCCCGAGTTGCCGATCTTGCCGTAGATGTCGGGACGCTCGTGCGGATCCTCGCCGTACAGCGTCACGGAGTCGAAAGCCGTGGACAGGCGCGCGGCGGGCATGCCCTGCGACACGTAGTGGAAACGGCGGTTGGTGCGCTCGGGTGCGCCCTCGCCCGCAAACATGCGTGTCGGATCCTCGTTCTCGCGCTTGAAGGGAAACACACCCGCGGCGTACGGGAAGGAACCCGGTACATTTTCAAGCAGTATCCATCGCAGCACGTCGCCCCAGTCCTCGAACTGCGGCAGCGCCACCTTGGGGACGCGTGTGCCCGAGAGTGTGGTCGTGTACAGGTCGGTGACGATTTCGCGGTCGCGCACGCGTGTGACAAGTTTGTCCTGGCGGTAGGCCTGTTTCGCGTCGTTCCACTGCGCGAGCAGGTCGCGATTCTCGGGAGTAACCAGCGAGCGGAAGTGGCCGATCTGGGCTTCGAGCGCCTCGAGCAGGTCCGCGCGCAGCGCGCCTTCGCCTATTTCGACGGTGCCTTCGGCGCCGGAGATGCGCAGTTCGCGGCGTGACGCGCCTTCGGCGAGCACACGCGCTGCGCCCTCGAGCTGATACCACTTGCGCGCGTGCGAACACTGCTCGGCGGCCCACGTCTTGTAGTCGCGCACGCTATCGGCGATTTCCGACAGGTAGCGCGAGCGTTCGGGCGGGATCACGGCGGCCTTGTCGGGAAGTGTCGCGTCGACGGCGACGTCGGTGCTCCACGCGGTGCCGGTTTTTGTGTCGATGAGACGGAGCAGCGAGGCGAAGAGGTAGTTGGTGCCTCGGTCGTTGAACTGGCTGGCGATGGTGGCATAGACGGGCAGATCCTCGTCGCGCGCGTCCCACAGCCCGTGATTGCGGCGGTACTGTTTGCGCACGTCGCGGAGCGCGTCCTCGGCGCCACGTTTCTCGAACTTGTTCAGCACGACCAGATCGGCCAGATCGAGCATGTCGATTTTTTCGAGCTGCGTCTGCGCCCCGTATTCCGGGGTCATTACATACATCGACACATCGACAAGATCGACGATGGCCGAATCCGACTGCCCTATTCCCGCGGTTTCGACGATGACGAGATCGAAGCCCGCGGTCTTGCACAGGTCGATGGAGCGGTGCAGCGCGGCGGATGTCGCGGTGTTGGCGGCCCGCGTCGCAAACGAGCGCATGAAGACGCGCGTGCTCCCCTGCGGATCGCTGGTGGCGATCGCGTTCATGCGGATGCGGTCGCCGAGCAGGGCTCCGCCCGTGCGGCGTTTCGACGGATCAACAGAGAGCACGGCCATGGTCATGTCGGGAAACGCGAGCAGGAAGCGGCGGACGATCTCGTCCGTGAGCGACGACTTGCCCGCGCCGCCCGTGCCGGTGATTCCGAGGACGGGTACACGGTGTCCTTCCGGAACGGGTATGCTGACAGAAGTATTTTCTTCGACCACACTGAGGGCCTGCGCGAGGAGGAGGCGGTCGTGTGCGAGTCCGTTGTTGAGTTCGGCGACCGGAGTGCCATGGACGAGCAGCGTATCGTTTTTCACCGCGATGTCGCGCGCGCGTCCCGCGGGATAGTCGCAGGCCTCGAGCATGAGATTGATCATGCCCTGCAAGCCGAGGTCGCGTCCGTCCTGCGGCGAGAACACACGATCGATGCCATAGGCGTGTAATTCCGCGATCTCTTCGGGCACGATCACACCGCCGCCGCCGGCGAAGATTTTGACATGATCCGCGCCGCGTTCGCGCAGCAAGTCCTTCATGAAGCGCAGGTACTCCATATGTCCGCCCTGATAGGACGAGATGGCGATGCCCTGCGCATCCTCATGGATAGCCGCGTCGACAATTTCGGACACGGAGCGATTATGACCGAGGTGAATGACCTCGGCGCCGCCGGCCTGGAGTATGCGGCGCATGATATTGATGCTGACGTCGTGTCCGTCGAAAAGCGACGCGGCGGTGACGAAGCGGATTTTGTGAACCGGGGAGTAGGCGGGCTGTTCCATAATACACGCAAATGTGGATCACAAATATGCGAAATTCTGCGCTTTGCATCCACGGGCGGCCGTCCCGGCCGCCCGCTTCCCTCGCGGGCCGCGCAAAGCTCCACGGACGCGCCTCCGGCGCGTCCAATCCCTCGCGGCAATCCGCCCCTCCACGGACGCGCCTCCGGCGCGTCCCATCCCCCTCGGCGCGGCACCCCTCCACGGACGCGCCTCCGGCGCGTCCGGGCGTTTCCATCAGCGCCGCGATGCGCCATGCGGGCCATGCGCCATGCGTGCCATGCGCCGTGCGTGCCATGTGCCATGCGTCATGCGGGCCATGCGCCATGCGGGCCATGCGCCATGCGGGCCATGCGCCATGCGGGCCATGCGCCATGCGGGCCATGCGCCGTGCGGGCCATGCGCCTTGCGGGCCATGCGCCATGCTGGCCATGGGCCTTGCGGGCCATGCGCCATGCGGGCCATGCGCCATGCGGGCCATGCGCCATGCGGGTCATGCGCCATGCAGGCCATGCGCCATGCGGGCCATGCGCCGTGCGTGCCATGTGCCATGCGCCACGCGGGCCATGCGCCATGCGGGCCATGCGCCATGCGGGCCATGCGCCATGCGGGCCATGCGCCATGCCTCGCGCCCGGACGTGCCGGAGGCACGTCCGTGGATTTCGTTCGCCTCCCCGCACCCGGACGTGCCGGAGGCACGTCCGTGGAGGGATAGATTTATCGTCCCTCGAATTTCGGCGGACGTTTTTCGAGGAAGGCGCGTTTGCCTTCCTGATAGTCGTGGCTGTAGCCGGCCTTCTCCTGCATGTCCTCTTCGAAGAGCAACGCCGTTTCGAGGTCGCTTGCCACGGCGCGGTTCAGCATCTCCTTGATCTGGCCGATCGCTTGTGTCGGCGCGGTGGCAAGACGTTTCGCGACGGTCATGGTGTAGTCCATGAGTAACTCGGGCGAGATCACCTTGTTCACGAGACCGATCTCCGCGGCCTCCTGCGCCGTGACATCGCGGCCGGTTGCGCACAGCTCGAAGGCGCGCGCGTAGCCGACGAGATGCGGCATGAACCATGACGAACCGGAGTCGGGCACAAGTCCGATACGGATGAACACCTGGATGAGCTTCGCGCGTTCTGAAGCAAAACGCATATCGCAGGCGAGGGCCAGGCTCAGCCCCGCACCCGCGCAGGCCCCGTTGATCGCCGCAAGTATCGGCTTCGGCAGGGCGCGCATGGCGCGTATCAACGGATTGTAGCGGCGTCGCAGACTGTCGGCCAACGAGCGCGTCGGATCGTCGGAAATATCCTTCAGATCCTGTCCGGAACAGAACGCGCGGCCGGTACCGGTCAGCACCACGGCACGCACGGTGGCATCCTCACCCGCAACGCGGAACGCATCGAGCAGATCCGCGGAAAGTTGTTCGTTGAAGGCATTCAACACATCCGGACGGTTGAGCGTGATCGTCATCACCCCGTCTTCTACCGCACACAAGAGCGTTTCGTATGTCATGTGTCCTCCGAATGATTCAATTAATGTAGTTCACAACGCTGCAATCGATTGATATCCCGATGCACACACGCGATCGCAAGTATCGGATGCATCCGGATGTCGCCATGCCGTTCTCTACTCCTTGAGAGACCCATCATCGGACGAGTCCTCGCCCGCCCGCGCGGCAGCGAGGAGCGCCGCCATAAACGGATCGGCCTCGATACGTGCCATCAGAATTTTTCGCGCTGCGGCATCCGCATCCGTCCCATCACCCGCATCCTGTACATGCGAGGCGAGCCGTGTGCAGTCGCAGTCATGCGCGGCACTGCCTTCTTCCCTCTTCCCCCTTCCCCCTTCCCCTACCACGTGTTCTCCGTTCGCCGTTCCCCGTTCACGCGTTCCCCGTTCAACGTTTCCCGTTCCCCGTTTTGTATTCGCTCGTCCCATCCCGTCCGCCTTCAGCTTGTGCGTCCGAAACGGCGATCGAGTTCGTCGAGCGGCAGGCGAATCACAACGGGGCGCCCGTGCGGACACACGTAGGGATTCGACGTCGCAAAAAGCTGATCGATGAGTATCTGCATCTCGGGAGGACTGAGCTTCTCGCCGGTCTTGATCGCGGCTCTGCACGAGTACGACGCGGCGACATTGTGCCGCACGTCGGTGGTGCCCGTGCCGCTGTATTCCTTGTACTGCTCGATCATCTCCTCGAGGATGCGTTCCTCCATGCCCACGCGCACATCCTGCGGCACGGCCTCGACGGTGACGGAATCGGGCGGCGCGACACGCAGGACAAATCCGAGGCGGCGCAGCTCGGCGAGGATGTCGACCAGCAGCGCATAATCGCCGGGCACGACACGGAAGGTATGCGGGAAGAGGAGCTGCTGCGAAAAAGGCGCGGCATGATCCAGCGCGGCAAGCGCGCGTTCGTACAGGATGCGCTCGTGCGCCACGTGCTGGTCGATGATCATCAGCCCGCTTTTAATGGGCGTGAAGATGTATTTGTTGTGGAGCTGCCAGAGAAAGGACGTGTCGGACACGGGCCTTTCACTGGGGAGAAGTATCACCTGACCTCCGCCGTCGCCCTGTGTTTCGCTCGGATGCTGCGAGGGCAGGCCGAGGGATTGGAACAGCGAGTCGATGGCGGCCGGATCCATACGCCCGCCCGCGGACGAGCGGTCGGCGTAACTCGGATGCTCGTACCCGATGCCGCGGAAGCGGTCGCCGCCGTCGGCAGGACCCGTGCCGGGTACCGCAAGCCGAGTGCGGGCGGTCTCGTCTCCTCCCGGTATAGGATCGCGGAACGTCAGCGCGGGCGACAGATCCGCACCGTACAGCGAGCGCCGCACAACCGCGTTCACCAGCGAATACACATGCCGTTCATTGCTGAACTTCACCTCGAGTTTCGAGGGATGTACGTTCACGTCGATCTCGCGCGGATTGAGATTGAGGAACAGCACGTACATCGGATACTCGCCCTGCTGCAGCATGTGCTCGTACGCGCTCACCACCGCGTGGTTCAGCAGGCGGCTCACGATGCTCCGGCTGTTCACAAAAAGCAACTGCTCGCCGCGCGTCTTCCGTGCGAAATCGGGACGGCCGACAAAACCCGTGATGGTGAGCAGGTCGGTCTCCTCGCGGACCTCCACCAGCGAGGCCGCGGCACGCTCGCCGAACACGGCCGCGATGCGTCCGCGCAGCGCCATGGGAGGCACGTCGTACACGCGTTCGCCGTCGTTGATGAGCGTGAAGTGCACGTCGGGATTCGAGATGATGGCGCGCTGCACGGTGTCGGCGATGTGCCGGTATTCCGTCGAATCGGCCTTGAGGAACTGCCGGCGCGCGGGCGTGTTGAAGAACAGATTCTTCACGGCGATCGATGTACCGGGCTCGCCCTGCACACGCGTGCGCTCCTCGAGTGTCCCTCCCTCGATGCGCACGAGGAAGGCCACGTCGCTGTCCGCGGGGCGGGTGCGTAATTCCACTTTCGCGACCGAGGCGATGGAGGGCAGCGCCTCGCCGCGGAAACCGAACGTGCTGATGGTCTCGAGATCGTCGGCCGAGGAGATTTTGCTCGTCGCGTGCCGTTCGAAGGCGAGCAGCGCATCGTCCTCGCTCATGCCCCTGCCGTCGTCGATCACCTGCACAAGCTGTTTGCCCGCGCCCGCGATCACGACTGTGACGCGTGTCGCGCCCGCGTCGAGCGCGTTTTCGACAAGCTCCTTCACCAGCGACTCGGGCCGCTGCACGACCTCGCCCGCCGCGATCTGATTCGCGATGTGCTGCGGAAGCCGGTGTATGCGATCGGGCGAGGCGCCTGTGGTCACGGGTTTTCCGCCTCCGTTTCCGTGCTGAATCCTTCGAAGAGGGCGTCCACAAAACTCTCGCGGTCGAACACCTGCAGGTCGTCGATCTGCTCACCCACGCCGATGTATTTGACGGGGATGGCAAGTTCGCCGCTCACGCCGATCACAACGCCGCCTTTCGCGGTGCCGTCGAGTTTGGTCACCACGAGTCCGGTCACATCCACCGCCTGCGCGAACTGCTGCGCCTGCTGTATCGCGTTCTGTCCGGTTGTGGCGTCGAGAACGAGCAGCACGTCGTGCGGCGCCTCGGGCATGAGTTTGGCGAGCACGCGTTTGATCTTCTTGAGTTCCTCCATGAGGTTCGTCTTGGTGTGCAGACGGCCCGCGGTGTCGATAATCACCACGTCGGCATCACGCGCCATCGCGGCTTGCAGCGTGTCGAAGGCCACGGCCGCGGGATCGGAGCCGTGCTGCTGCTGGATGATATCGACGCCCGCGCGTGTTGCCCATACTTCGAGCTGCTCGTTGGCCGCGGCACGGAACGTGTCGGCCGCGCCGATCACAACTCTTTTCCCCGACGAGCGGTAATTGTGCGCGAGTTTGCCGATGGTCGTTGTCTTTCCAACACCGTTTACACCCACGATCATGATCACATAGGGCCGCGCACCGGCCGGGATTTCGATCGAGGTACCGTCGCTGCGCACGTCGTTGACACCGAACAGCGCGGCCACTTCCTCTTTCAGAAGCGCGAGCAGTTCGGACGCGTCCTCGTACCGCTCCTTCTTCACGCGGTCGCGCAGATTGTCGACGATGCGCGATGTCGCGCCCACGCCCACGTCGCCGAGTATGAGGATCTCCTCGATCTCGTCGAGCAGGCTTTCGTCGATCTTCCGTTTTGCGCGCAGCACGCGCGTCACCTTGCGCACGACATCGTCGCGCGTCTTCATCAGCCCTTCTTTGAGACGGGTGAGTTTGAGTGCGTCAAGAAAACCCATGGAACTCCGGAATCATCGTGAATGGGAACGTAAAAGCGGGATCGCGCGCGCGCCGTACGACCACAGCGAACCCGCCATGAGAATCAGACTGAGGTACACGGCTCCGTCGAGCACCGGGCCCGCGAGATCGTCGCGGAACAGCGAGAGCAGGATGACGAGTGCGATCGAGAGCACGGCCGCCTTCCCCATGTAATTGCTCTGCGCGAGCACGCCGGTTTTTTTCTTCAGCAGGATGCCCGCGAAAAAGATACACACGTCGCGGAGAATTACCACGACGACGTACCAGAGCGGAATCAGGCCCGCGCCGAGGAACGCCGCCATCGCGCCGAGCACAAACACTTTGTCGGCCAAAGGATCGATGATCAATCCGGCGTCACTTTCCTGATGAAAATGCCGCGCGATGAAGCCGTCGGACAGGTCGGAAATGTAGGCGGCGAGAAGTATCACCGCCACGAGGACACGATCGATCTCGGGCGCCTGCATCACGAGATAGAGCGGCACCACGAGAACGAGGCGCACCGCGCTGATCGCGTTGCTGAGCGTCCAGATGCGGTCGCGGGATCCGGGCTGCTTCTGTTCTGTACTCATCGGGCTATCACGAATTTTCCGGTTTTTGTTCCGACCTCCACGCCTCGCGCGTCGAAGCCCGTCGCGTGATACACGTACACTCCGCCGGGCATGCGCGAGCCCGTGTCGTCGCGCAGATCCCATTCGGTGCCGCCGTTGCCGTCCACCTCCTGCACCTCGCGCACGAAGTGACCCGAGACGGTGTAAATCCTGATGGTCGCGCGCGGCGTAAGATTGGCGAAGGTGACGAATTCCTGCGCGTCGCCGGGCCTGAGCGGATTCGGATACACAAACATCTCGTCGAGTGTGGCGCGGTTCAGGATGAGAGCGTAGGTGGATCCGGCACCGGACGTTATCGACTGACCCGAAGCGCATCGCACGTCGCGCACGCTGAGGAGGTACTCCCTGCCGAGCGCACCGAGGGGCTGCGCGGATGTGACACGCAGTTCCACGCGCGAGGGCGCGGCGCGGTCGAAACGCGCGCTATGCACGGTGCCCGAGGGCCGTATGCTGTACGACGCGGCGTCAACTGCCGAGCTACTGTCCACGGGACCGCTGAACCACACGGCGAAGCCGTCGGGTGGAAGGAAGTCGACTTTCTCGATGTAACACGCGGGCGCCGTGGTGTTGGCGACGCTGAAGGTGACGAAGGTTTCCTCGTCGAAGGGTATACCCTCGGCGTCGCGCAGTCCTTTGACACGCAGGCCATGGTCACCATCAGGCACAGCGCCGTAACTGAGGAGCAGGAGCCGCGGCGAGAGCAGACTCACACTCTCGGCCTCGCGCGTATCGTCCAGCCGGAATGCCGACACCGGCGGGATCGTGGGACCGACGTCCTGCGAGACCGCAAGACGTACCTGCCCGTTCTGCACGTACGTGGCGGAGTCCATGCGCGGCTGCTCATGCGGGCGCAGCACGCGTGAGAGCAGCAATGGACTCTCGACGGGAACGCGCGACGAATCGACCGCGGAAATCCCGTACTGGTACACGCTGTCGAGTTCGAGGGAAAAATCGCTGACGGGGCCGGAGGTGAATTCCCCGAAGGGGGACATTTCGGATCCGTTCGTCTTTTTATACAGACGATAGCGCGGCGAGGCCGAGGAGACGCTCCAGCCGATGCGTGCGCGTGTCGCGGAGATGTACTCGACATCGAGCGATACCGGACGCGGTGGACCCGCGTACGGCAGTTCGCGTTCGAGGAAGGTGATGCTGTCGCGTGTCATCACGCCGATTTCCGCGACGCCGTTGCCGTCGAAGTCGGCGCAGACCGCGGCGTTGGTGTTCACGAGCGGCTGCATGTAGGCGGTCCGGAACTGCCGCGACGCCCGGTCGTAGTCCACGATATACAGCTCCGGAAAGAAGGTCAGCAACAGCTCGCTCTCGGCGTCGGCATCGACGTTGGCGGCCGCGGTGCTGTTCTGTATGCGTGTGAATGCGCCGTACTGCCCCGCCTCCTCGATGCCGTAGAACTGCTGCGACCACTTCTTCACAGAACGGTTCTGTGTGTCGAGGGAATATATTCCGGCGTACCAGAACGGGATGACGTCGTCAGAAGACGTGCGCAGTCCGAGAGCAAAATCGTCGTGGCCGTCACCGTCGAAATCGCCGGCGCTTACGTAATTGCCGCCGTCGATGTAATCGCTCTCGAGAATCCAAATGACCTGGTACTGGCCGCCTCCGCGGTGCTCGGCGATGAAGAAGTCGCCGTCGTCGTCGCCGAAGAGCATGTCGCGGCGTCCGTTGCCGTTAAAATCGCCGATGGCGACGGTAGGGCTTCCGAACGTGTTGCGGCGGGTGTAGGGATCGGGTTTGGAGGGATTCGTGATCGCGGCGATGCGCGTCATCACATGCGCCGCGGAGAATGAGAAGATGCCGATGGTGGAATCGTTCACCACGGCGATCACCTCGTCGCGGCCGTCGTCGGTGACGTCGGCCATGGTCACGGGCCAGAATGCACCGCTCGAATCGGCCCACACAAGCGTCGATGGAACCGTGCCGGCCGCGGCGGCCTCGTACACGAATCCGCTGCGCACGTACGATGCGAGCAGATGCACGCGGCCGTCGCCTGTCAGCGAACCCGCCCCGCGAGGAATGCGGTTGCCGAACGCGGAAGGCAGCGGACTGAAAGATCCGTTGTTCCATTCGAAGACTTTCAGGATCCCGTTATCCGAATAATCGTTGATCAGCGCCTCGGGTTTGCCGTCGACATCGAAGTCGGTGGTTTCCGCGCAGACGCGGCCGGGTGGCAATCCGAAGGATTTTGTCCGCAGATCGGTGCCGGAGACGGGCGGATCGATCACTGCCTCGAAATTCCGCACACCGTCGCGGGCGATGCGTTCGAGTCCCGTCTCGTTCCGCGCCGAGAAGTAGAACTCGTAAGTGCGCCCCGGCGCGAGCACGTTTTCGCCGAGGAAGGCGTAGTGGGTGTGCCCGACAAACAGATTGTTTGTTGTGCCGCCTTCGGCGGATATCCACTGCCACTCCTGGCCGCTGTTTTTTTCGCGATACCAGATGCGGCCGAGCGTCGGTTCGTCGGTGATGAACCCCGCGGCGACGCCGCCGTGCCGGTTGTCGATCGCAGGCACAAAGCCGAGTCCGAGAAAGAGCGGCGGGGATTTATCGAGGCGCACGACGACGCGATCTTCGAGCGTGGCCGACGTGCTGCCGCGTGTGGAGAGCCGCAGGGTGTAGGTGGTGTCGGCGAGCCGCGAGACATCCCAGCGCGCGAGTGTGTCGCCGATCACCTGTCCCGCGCGTTCGGGTATGACGGCGGTCCAGCGTGTGGGATTGACACCCATGCCGTACTCGAGTGTGTAGCCGGTCATGTACGGCGATGCGGCGGTGCCGATCACCACGATGGTATCGGACGAGGTTCCGAAACCCGTGCGCGGTTCGGTGAGACGGACGATGGTGGGATTGTCCATGCCCGTCGCGCGTTCGGCGTCGAGCAGTCCGGCGCCATAACGTTCGTCCCAGCCCGGTGTGCCGAGATCGCGCGCCGATGCGACAAGCACGCCGCGCACATCGTCGGGTGTGAACGCCGGGTGCAGCGCGCGTATCAGCGCCGCAACGCCGCTCACAAAGGGCGCGGAAGCGGACGTGCCGTTGAAGGACGCGTAGCGCCCGCCGCGTTCCGTGGTCACAATGTCCTGCCCCGGCGCCACGAGATCCACAGTCGATCCGTAGTTCGAAAATCCGGCGAGCACGTCGTTGGAGGCGGTGGCGCCGACCGAGACGGTCTCGCCGTACGCGCTCGGATAGTGCAGCGCCGAACTCTGCGCGTTGCCCGCCGAGGCGACCAGCACCACGCCGCGTCCGTGCGCGTAGCGCACGATGTCGCGCAGCACCAGCGAGTACTGCACATCGCCGAAACTCATGTTGACGACCGACGCGCCGTTGTCCACCGCGTAGGTCAGCGCGCGGGCGACGTCGCCCTCGGCCCCCACGCCGCGCGCATCGAAGGCGCGCAGGGTCATCAGCCGCGACTCGGGCGCGACACCCGCGATGCCGATGCCGTTCCCGGCTTCGGCGGCGATGATGCCGCTAACGCTGGTGCCGTGGCCCATCTCGTCCTCGACGTCGGGATCGGGCGTGCCGTAATCGCCGCCCGCCGCGTTGCCGAAACCCTGCTGATCGGTGAAATCATACCCGGTCACATCGTCCGCCACGCCGTTCCCGTCGTTGTCAATGCCGTCGAAATCGCCCGTCATTCCGCCGCGCGTTTCCGTCGAGGGCCAGGGCTCATAGCGGCCCGAGCCGTTGACGTCCTCGCGCTGATTGATCCACATGCGGGGACGGAGATCGGGATGTGTCGGATCGATGCCCGTGTCGATGACACCCACCACGACTCCCGCGCCGCGTGTCTTCGCCCAGGCCTGTTCCGTCCGTATACGCTGCGTGCCCCACTGCGACGACCAGGCGCTGTCGTTCGGCGCCGCATCGATCTGGATAAGATGCTCCGTTTCAGCGTATTCAATGCCCGGCGCCTGTGCCAGACGGCGCGCCGCGTCGCGCGCATCGGCGGGGGTGAGGAACACCGCGACCGCGATGCGGTCGATGTCGCGCGTCCCCTTCTGCAGCGCGGGCGCGGGAGGCGCCAGGGCCTCGAGCCGCGCGCCGGGATACTGCGCGAGCAGCGCGCGCAGGTCGGGCGAGGCGAAACCGCGGGCGAGTCCGCCGCCGACAACCTCATACGCGCGCGTTTCGACGGTCTTGAGAAGGACGCGCGTCGAGACGCGTTCCTGCGCCGCGAGGGGCAGTGCGGCGAGCATTCCGAGGCCGCAGAGCACGGCCGCATATCGGCGCATCACGACTCGTGCGCCTCCTTCGAGAGATTGGCCTCGGGCGCGATGGGATAGTCGCCGTTGAAACAGGCGGTACAGTAGCCGCGCTTGCCCTCGTGGCTCACGGCAGTGAGCATGGCATCCATCGAGAGATACGCGAGCGAATCGGCCCCGATTTCCTGCCGGATTTTCTCGAGATCGCCGTCGCATTGTACGGCGAGAAGCTGGTCGGTGCTCGGGAAATCCATCCCGTAGGGGCAGGGGTTCATGATCATCGGCGAGCTGATGCGCACATGGATTTCCTTCGGATGCGCCTCGCGGATCAGGTTGATGAGCAGACGGCTCGTGGTGCCGCGCACGATCGAGTCGTCGATCACCACCACACGTTTGCCCTCGATGACGCCGCGCACGGTGTTGAACTTCATGCGCACCTTCATCTCGCGCTTCTCCTGCCCCGGCTCGATGAAGGTGCGGCCGATGTAGTGGTTCCGGATCAGGCCGATCTCGTAGCGCGCGTCGATGCCCGCTTTCTGGCTGCTGCGCACAAAACCGATCACCGCGGTGTTGCTGGAATCGGGCACCGACATGATCACCACGGGTTCGTCGTCTCCCGCGCCCACGGGACTCATCTCGGCAAGCACTTTGCCGAGCTTGCGCCGCACGCGGTCCACCCGGTCCTCGAAAATGTTCGAATCTGGCCGCGAGAAATAGATAAACTCGAAAATGCAGTGGCGGTGTCTCTCCGGACGCAGATCGAGCATGCGGCGCAGGGGTTCGCCGTCCGCGCCCATGCGCCTGTCGAAGAACAGCACTTCGCCCGGCTCGACGTCGCGCACGTACTCGGCCTTCATCGTGTCGAGCGCGCAGGTTTCGGACGCGACGATCCACGCCTTGCCGCGTCGCCCGAGCGCGAGCGGCCGGAAGCCGTGCGGATCACGCGCGGCGATGAGCGTGTCGCCATGCAGCATCACGATCGAATACGCGCCCTCGACGGTGTTGAGCGCGTCCATGATCCGGTCCTCGGGCGTGGAGGCCGCGCTGCGCGCGGTCAGGTGCAGCACCACCTCGGTGTCGGTGGACGATTGGAAGATGGTGCCCTCGCGCTGCAGCCGCGAGCGCAGTGCGCGCGTGTTGGTGAAGTTGCCGTTGTGCGCGATCGCGAGCTGCCCGTCGCGGTAATTCACCATGAAGGGCTGCACATTCTCGAGATTGTCGGACCCCGTCGTCGAATACCGGTTGTGCCCGATGGCCATGTCGCCCGTGAGCAAAGATTTCAGGACATCGCGGTCCGAAAATACTTCGGTGACGAGGCCGGGTCCCTTGTGCATGCGCAGGCGGGGCGACGCGCTGACGTCGCGCAGGCACGAGACGATGCCGCTTGCCTCCTGTCCGCGGTGTTGCAGCGCGTGCAGGCCGTAGTAGGCGAGCGTCGACGCGTCGGGGTCGCCGAAGACACCCACGATGCCGCAATTGGAACGCGGTTTGTCTATGTCGGGATCGGTGTCGGGGATCACTGTGTTCATGGGGTCCGTGCTGTGTGCGTGTGGGGAATAAGCCGTTGGACTTGTGTCAGCAGCGGCCGCGGGAGTTTCCGCAGCGCAGGTGATTGGAAAAGATCCATCCCTTGCCGTCGAGCCAGGCCTCGGCCCGGTAAGCGCCGGGGACGTCGGCGCGGTACTGCATTTCCTTCCCGTTCACGGTGTGCACAAGGGTGCCGTTGCAGTACAGCCGCAGCTCCGCGCGTTCGGAGGCGCGCGCCGTGATCTTGATGCTCTCGCCGGGCCTATGCTGCAGGGTTGCGCCGGGGTACACCTTTCTGCGATGCGCCGTCGCGTGAAAATCGAAACCGCGCGGATCCGCGTGATACGAATTGGCGATGAACGAACGCCCCGCGCGCAGGGCCTCGTAGATCCGCCATTTGTCTTCCTCGAAAAAACCGGCGTCGTTGCGGCGCAGTTCCTCGTCCAGCAGCACATGTGTGTGGATGGAGCGGAACATGACCTTGTAGGGAAAGACTTCGACGTCGAAGAATCCGAGCACATCGGCCTTGTGCGCATGGGCGTCCACTCCCCCGATGCCGCTTACAGGCCGGATCCGATTCAGCGCGTCCCAGCGCGCGAGTGTCTCCGTCGAGGGCGAGACGATCGACTTCAAGGGATGCAGAAAACGCTGCAGCTTGTTGTCGGGTGTCAGCCCTTCCATCCACTCGCTCATGTGATTCCAGATTTCGATGCCGTCGAAATCCTCGCTGTCCCACGCCGTCCAAGGATAGGGCGGATGTTCCGGCATATGGCCGCGTTTTTCGTCGGGATGCGCCAGAAATCCAACGCCCCCGCGCTCTTTTACGCGCCGCACATACTCCTGCGCAGTGATGCGCACGCCCACCGTGCTGTCGAGCCCGAAGGCCAGATAGTGGTTCCGATCGTGGCGGTCGTTTATTTCATAGCCAATGAGCACCATCACATTGTCGCGCCACCCCTCCAGGCCGTCTTTCTTGGCCTTGAGAGTGTTGTGGTCGCTCATCATGATAAAATCCAAGCCCACCTCCGATGCCGCCCGCGCGATATCGGGGATGCGTCCCGTGCCGTCGGAATACACGGAATGTATATGGATAGCGCCGACGTATTCGTACATGGGTTGCTTTCTGTGAAAGAATCAAAAAATACGCCGCGGCGGGGAGAATTGAAAACGACCGACGACCTCCCGGAGACGTGACTGGGGAGTCGTGACGGGGGACGGGTGACGGGTGACGGGGGACGGGGGAGTAGGGAGTAGGGAGACGGAAGACGCGAGGCAGATCAACCGCCTACTACAATCTCATGGGCGATTAAAGTGTTGCTCTCGCTACCGCGACGGCCCAGCTACCCCGTACTCCCAACTCCCTACTCCCAACGTCCCAGTTCTCACACCATTACGGTGTCCGGACAATCCGGCCGCTCTGCACGGACTCGCCCGCCTGCAGGGTGTAAAAGTAGACACCCGCGGGCACGGCGTCGATTGTGAGCGGAAGCCGATACGTGCCCTCGGTCTGTGACAGCAGTTCCCGCTGCGCCACGGTGCGGCCGAGTGCGTCGGTGATGCGCAGGCGCAGATCGGCAGCATGAGGCAACGTGTACGAGAGGACAGTGTTGCCCGCAGTTGGATTCGGATACACCGTCACCGAGAACGACGCGGGCGGCGCGGTGCGGCTCTTTCGCGGCGTGGTGCGCTGCACGGCGGCGAAGGCGTCGAGTTTGCCGTGACCGAACTGCACATTGGGCACGGCGCCGGTGAAGGCATCGGTGCGCGCGGTGGTGATGAGGGTATTGCGCACGTCGTCGACGTCGAGTGCGGAATTTTTCTCGAGCATCAACGCAACGGTACCCGTCACATGCGGCGACGCCATGCTCGTGCCCTGCATCTTCTGATAACGTCCACCGAAGAGCACGCTCGCATCAGGTGCGCCGCAGTCGGCGGACAGCGCGGACAGTATCGCCTCGCCGGGCGCGGAGATCTCGGGCTTCAGGCGTCCGTCGCGGGTGGGTCCGCTGCTGCTGAATGAGGAAAGGTCGCCGACCGTGGGATTGCCGTCCTGTGTCTGTGTTGTGCCGTTCACATCGGTCCAGGTGTTTTTTGTAACGTAGGAACCGACCGTGATCAGACGCTTCGCGGTGCCGGGCGTGCCGACACTGGACCGGTAATCCCCCGGTATGATGTGATAGTCGTCATGGCGTGTCGGACCGAACTCGCCCCCGCGCACGAACCAGGCGTCGAGAGTGCCGGATCCATGTGTATACAGGGCAAACACGACGTCTTCCAGCATGATGGGTGACTGCGTGTTGTTGAGCAGTATAATTTCCGCATGCCCAAGTCCGTTTACGGGATCCGACGCGATATTTGCGAGTGAATAGAAGCCGGGGACGGGTCCGCCGATCGTCACGGGCGACAGATTCATCGCTCCGCCAGCGGGCACGGCGGCCGTATGTCCGAGCAGCGTGGGATACGGATCGTACCACGCGAGGCCCACATTCACCGGACCGCCGCTGTACCAGATGTCGATGGCCGCAAGCGGCGCGCCCTGCTGCACACGGAAGAACGTGACACGCGGCTCGTCGTCACTGCCGCCCGTCGTGTACCGCACGTGCATGCGCCTGTCGCCCTCATTTCCCGCAGCCGCAACAATGATGCGGCCTGGGCCCGTCAGCGCGTCGAGACTGCGCTCGTACAATGTGGATCCGTCGTGCGGGCCCGCATGCCCTCCGAGACTGAGGTTGATCACCGCCGGCATTCCGAGAGCGGCCGCGCGTTTGAATATCCAGTCGCAGCCGTTGATGACGTCGGTATCCTTGAAACCCGGGCCGCTCCTGAATCCTTTGACGAATATGATATCGGCCTTGGGCGCAATGCCGGTGTATTCGGCATTGGCGTTACCGTTTCCGGCGGCCGTGCCCGTGACATGTGTGCCGTGTCCAAAACCATCCGGGAGGTCGCGTTCAAGCGCGATGCCCGCCTCGAGCGCGGCGCGTGTGTACTCGCGTCCATATCCGTATTCCACGGGAGGTGACGCGACGGTGCTGACCGAATCCGACATGTCCCACAAGTATTGAATGCGCGATCCGTTTCGTGTCGAAAAATCCGGGTGCGCCCAGTCGATGCCCGAGTCGACGACACCGACCACGACACCCTGTCCCGAGTAGGCCTGCGGCAGATTCGTCCCCGCATGGACCGCATCGGCGCGGATCTCGCGACGGCTCTCGTTCAGCAGCGGGTTCAGGAACGACGATGCCTGGATCGCCCGCACCGCGCGGGATGAGGCAACGGCGCGCAGTGCGTCCGCCGGTACACGAGCCAGAAGCACATCGCCCGCCCGCGTGCCGGCGTCGCCTCCCGCCGCGCGTATGGCCGCGGCGGCCTCGTCGGGATTGCCGTTGCAGAGAACAAACACCGGCAGGAGCATCCTGCCGCCGATCCATTCCACGGGCAGCAGTCCGGACGAAAGCAGCGGTGCCGCGGATTTTCGGAGTCCCGCATCCGTTACTCCGAAATGTAAAAGGCGCGTGTCGAGTTTGGCCGCGGTCGCATCGATGTGCACGACCTGCGCCGCTCCCGGGACCGCGGGAAACGAGGGTTTGAGCAGCGAGGACGCGTCGGGGAAGGTCTGCGCGGCAGTGGAGGAGAGGCACAGAAGGGCGAGGGTGAGAAGACGCAGATATTTCATGACAGTTCCGGTTTTGCTTTTGAGGAAGTCGTCAACGCGTGTCGCGGGTCTGCGACAACTGCAGCAGGGTGACATCGTCGAGCGCGGCAAGCGCGTACAGCGCCGCGAGATCGGCATCGGCCGTGAACATGTCTCCGATCACGCTGCCGATGCGCGCGCCCGTCTCCTGCAGTCCTTTTTTTATTTCGGGGGAAATCGCGCGGCCGCATTTGCCGAGCACGTCGAGGCGCGCCTGTCCGCCACCGCGCCGCGCCCGTTGCACCGCCGTGCGGAGCGGCAGGTCGAATTTGTTTTCGGGATCGAGATCCACGCGTTCGATCCAGTCGAGTGCCGCGAGCGCGCGGAGCTGCCCGCCTGTCACCGACGCGCGGAGAAGATGATCGCCGAGCGCGTCGGCCTCGCGGGCGTGGACAAGCGCCTCGCCGCGCATGTCGGCGGTGATCGGGCGCGTCGGGATGCAGAGCACGCTGAACAGCGTCTGCGTGTCGGAGTGGGCCTCGACGGACTTCTTCAGCGACGACGTGAATTTTGCCGCGGGCTCTCCCGGCGGCTGCGAACAGGCGCACAGGGTAAGAGCGGTCAGAACAACACCGATCAGACGCAGGATCATGGGAACCCCCGATGTCAGAGGAATGAAGAAATATAGAATGTGCTGCACGGAAAGGCAACCGCAACCGCGGTGCGGTAGTGCGGATGCGGATATCTGCATCGGAAACGGCCCGCGCCGGATTCGTGTGTGGTATTCCCGCTTCGGGACATTCTGCCTATTTTGCCTCCATCACAGTCGCGAGATCCGCCGATGACCGTCCGGAGAGTGCTGCCGATTCTCTTCCTCTGTTGCCTGCGCGCGGGCGCACAACCCGCGGAGTACGCACCGCGCGGTTCCGCGGCCTACCTGGTGAATTACGGCGCGATCGGAGGCGACCGCTTTCTCGCCACGCTTGCCGCGCGACGATTCGTGCTCATCGACGAGGGATCGCGCAGCGACATCACGCTGCTTCATGCGACGAATCCCGCGCTGCCCGTGCTGCTCTACCGCGACATGGTGGCGCTGCACGCCTCGTTTCCGGAGTACGATTCGGTGTCGCGCGACGAACACGCCTTCCTGCACTGCGGCGATCCGGCGGGACTTGCGTTGTTCCTCCGCGGCGACACGGCATCCATTGTGTGGGTGCGCGACAGACGACCCATTCCTATTCAGGGATATCGGATTCTTTTCTCCCTTGATTCTCTCGGGACCTTCAGGCCGCTGGTCGACAGTCTCGTGAAAGGTACGACGCTGCGCGTCCGGCTTCCCAAATCCGCGACATGGCTGCGTGTGGATGCGGAGGCGGACGGCGGCGCCGTGTCGTACGGCAGGCCCGTGGCGGTGCGGAGTCCGCGCCGCGACGAGGCGGCTGTCGCCCTGGGAGCCGTGGATTTCACGCGCGGATCCGGCGCCCCGCGCGAGGCCCGCATCGCCGTGACGGCCATTGCCATCGGCGACATCGCGCCCGATTCGGTGCTGCTGTTCTGCGACATCAACCGCGACAATACCATCGACGAGAGACGCGAACGATTCCGTATGGCCGACAGCGGGGGAAGCTACGGGGTGGTTCTCACCGTGAGCGAAGGTGATCGGAACCTCGGCGGCTACGAGTGCCTGATCCGCGCGTATCACGGGGCAAGCTCCACACGTTTCCCTGCTGCGGGATCGTTCAACACCAACGTGAACAACCGCCTGATGAACGACTACTACGGATTCTTTGTGATGGATGTGGGGCGGAGCACCTGGCTGCGCGCATCCGTTGCATCGATACAGCGCAGCTTCGCGCGCGACGGATACAACGGACTCTTCGAGGACGACACCTGGTACCGCGTCGAGCGTTGGGGCTGCGATGCCTACCCGCCCGCCGCGTACAACGACGCCACATGGGGCGCGAACATGTACACGTTTCTCGATTCCATCAAGGCCGCCGTGGCGCCGCGGCCCGCGTATTTCAATGGTCTGTACGCCGCGCGCAGCGACAGCCTGCTGCTGCACGCCGACGGAGGAATGACGGAGGGATTTGCGTACACACACTGGTCGGCATACGTCACGGGCGCGTACTGGAAGGAACTCTGCGACGTGGGTCTGCGCTGCCAGCACCAGTTCCGTCGCACCTGGCTCGCCCTGGGGGGCGCGCCGCACGACGATCCCGCCGCGCGCCTGTACACGTTGGCGAGCTACCTGCTGGTGGCCGATTCGCTGTCGCTGTACGCCAACGCGACCGACTATCAGGAGTTTTCACACTTCCCGGAATTCGACATCCCGCTCGGACGTCCACTGTCACGCGCAATCGCGCATGTGGACGAACTGCAGCGTCCGGGATCCGCCGGTGCCTCCTCGCTGTTTGTGCGCGAGTTCGAGCACGCGACCGTCATCGTGAACGCCGATCCGGCAAAGTCCGGTGTTTTCCCCGGTGCCTCCTCGCGCCGCATGGTGACGGTATCGCCCGGCACCACCGTGGCGGGAGGTGTACTAGGCACGGGACCCGCCCGCGACACCATTCCCGCAAAAAGCGCATGCATTCTGCTCGCGAATCCCGCGGCCAGACTCGCCTCGCCGCGCATCGACAGCATCGTCTTCGATCCGCCGCAGGTTCCGGCCGACGGCAGCACTCCCGTGACCGTGCGCGTGCTCGCGCGCGACTCGTCGACGACCGTGTTCCGCAGCGGCACAGGATTGCCCCTGCATGTCACCGCGTCACTCGGTGCGCTCGGTGGTCCGCGCGAACTGCGGTTGCGCAACGACGGCTCCCCCGCCGGACCCGAACCCTCGTGGTACGAGGGCACGGCCACGATACCGATGGGGGCTCCGCCGCACGGCGCCGATGTGCCTGTGACGGCGTACGCGAGCACGGGACTTTTCGCCGTCGCACTTGCGCCGCTGAATGTTGTCACCGCCGATTCCACAAACCTGGTGCTCAATTTCAGTTTTGAAATCGACGACAACGACGACGGCATGCCCGACGCCTGGCGCAGTTATATGAAGGGATTCGTGTACGACACCACGGGCGCGCATGCGCGCACCGGGCGGCGGTCCGTGTCGGTCCGCAACGACAGTCTCACCGAATCCCGCGGCGTGTACTGCTCGATCGACGTGAATCAGGCGGTGCCGGCCGATCTCGAGTTGTCGGGCTGGTCCAAAGCCGAGGACGTCTCGGGCGCGAAGGACAACGATTACGCGTTGTATGTGGACGTGCAGTACACCGACGGGACACCCCTCTACGGCCAGTGCGCGCAGTTTTCGCCCGGCAGTCACGACTGGGAATACGCGACAAAAGTCATACGACCCGCCAAACCCATACGTCGTGTGTCGTTGTACGCCCTGTTCCGCCGCCATACCGGCCGCGTCTGGTTCGATCAGATCGCCCTGCGTCCCTACGAGCAGCCGAATTCCGCATCCGAAACTCCCGTATTCCGACGTGACTTCGACATCTCCGCTCCATGGCCGCAGCCAGCGCGCGGTATCGCCACCTTCCGCGTCGCCCTGCGGCAACCGGCCTCCATCGACATTTTCCTCACCGACGCGCTCGGCCGCGTGGTTGTTTCGGACGCGGGGCGTGCCCTCGGCGCCGGCGTCCACACCATCCCCATCGACCTGCGACATCTCCCCGCGGGCGTGTACCGGTATCACATCCGCGGAAGCCGCGGATTCGTTCACACCGGCGCGTGCCTGAAGATGTGACGGCTGCGTTCCACGTATCCACGTGACACGTATCCACGTAGCCAAGCAGCAAGGTAGCAAGGTAAAAGAAGAGGGGCTGCCCGAGCCTCTCCAAGCTACCATCTACCCATCTACTATCTACCACTTACCACTCCTGCCTCCTTCCTCCTGTCTCCTCACACGTACCCAGCAGATCCCACCCCTCTACCCTCTACCATCTACCAACTACCATCTACTATCTACCACCTACCACTCCTGCCTCCTTCCTCCTGTCTCCTCACACGCACCCAGCACACCCCACCCCCTCTACCATCTACCAACTACCATCTACCCATCTACCCTCCATCCATCTACCAAAAAAAGTACTTGACAAAGACAAATCCGCCTGATACATTGCAGTTAGACAAACATCTAACTACGCGATTCCCATGTATCAGCCATCACTGTTCATAGATCAGGACACCCGTCTTCGCCCGCCGCGGAGTTTGTGGAAGCTTGCGAAGAGGGGCATTTTCATCGGCACAAGCGGATATTCGTACGACGACTGGGTCGGGCCCTATTACCCTCTCGGGACGAAGCGTCCGCAGATGCTGGATTTCCATCAGCAGTTCTACCCCGCCATCGAGTTGAACTACACGTACTACTCGATGCCGCGTCCGAGCACGCTGTTCCAGATCCGCAACAAGGCGCCGCACGCGCGATTCAGCGTGAAGGCGCATCAATCCATCACACACGAGCGTCGGGCGATCCGCGAGGACTGGCGCATGTTCGCCGATTCGCTGCAGGTTTTTTCCGACACCGGCCAGCTTGCCGCGGTGTTGTTCCAGTTTCCGTCCAGTTTCCGCTGCACGCCCGAAAACTTCGTCTACCTCGACACCCTCTGCGAGTATTTCGAGGCGCTGCCCATCGTGTTCGAGCTGCGGCATGCCGGCTGGCACACGGAGAGCACCGTCGAATACGCGCGGCACCGCCGCATCGCGCTCAGTTCGGTCGACGCGCCGCATCTGCCCGGCCTCACGAGCAATGTGCTCTACCCGTCCCGCCGCATCGCCTACTACCGGCTGCACGGCCGCAACGCCTTCAACTGGTTCGAGGGCGACAACACCACACGGTACGACTACACGTACACAGAACAGGAGATAGAAGAAATTGTACGCAACATTCTCGCTCTCGCCCAGTACTCCGAACACGTCTACGTATTCGGCAACAATCATCCCCGCGCCCAGGCCATCGATACGACCATTGCCATTGCTGACGCGCTTGAAAGTACGCCTGCGCTGGCTGCGCTTTGATCGCTCGCGGCGGAGGCGGTAAACGGGAAACGAAAGACGGGAGGCGTAAGACGGGAGACGGTGGACGTAAAGGGGTAAAGGCGTGAAGGCGTAAAGGGGTAAAGGCGTGAAGGCGTAAAGGGGTAAAGGCGTGAAGGCGTAAAGAGGTAAAGGCGTGAAGGCGTAAAGAGGTAACGACGTAAAATCTACAGCAGTATCGAGGAGATCCAAGAGGATGTCGACGCCTGGCTCACCGAGTACAACACCGTTCGGCCGCACTCAGGAAAGTACTGTTTTGGCAAGACGCCGATGCAGACCTTTCTCGATTCCATACCGCTT